>DATBSH010000018.1:0-36362 GCA_036559885.1 Pyrinomonadaceae bacterium | reverse complement strand
AAACAGTCAGTACCGTAACGCGGTAGCGTCGGGTCCTCTCTAGCAACACTCAACTCAATGACGACCCGACGCTACCGCGTTACGGTACTGACTGTTTTGCCACTCAGTTGAGTCGGTTCGCCAGGCGCGAGTTGATGCTGGCTGTTCACCACTGAATTGTTTTGGCGCATAATTGCTTGTCGTCCCTTAGCTCCTCCGTGACAGTGAAAGTCTTTTGGGAGGATACTCGTGTCCATGTGGCTGTGAGATTCGACAAATGGGGAAACGAAACTCGACGTTGAGCAACTAACCCACTAGAGCACGATCAAGGAAGGGTGGCAGACATGGCGAACAAGAAGAAGCGCGCATTAATTGTAGTCGACGTTCAAAACGATTTTTGTCCAGGCGGAGCGCTGGCTGTGGCTCACGGCGATGAAGTCGTTGCGCCTTTGAATAAACTGATCGACCAATTCTTACAAGCCGGCGATCCTGTTTACGAATCTCGCGACTGGCATCCGGCAAAAACCAAACATTTCGCAAAATACGGCGGGACTTGGCCGGTTCATTGTGTCCAAAATACCAAAGGAGCCGAATTCCATCCTCACCTGCGCGATAATCCGAAAATTGAAGTGATCTCAAAAGGTCTCGGCGACAAAGACTGTTACTCTGCATTCGACGAAACCGATCTTGCTCCGAAGCTAAGAGCGCAAGGAGTGGAAGAAGTTTGGGTTGGCGGTTTGGCGACTGACTACTGCGTCAAGAATACTGTGCTCGACGCGCTGAAGAGTGGTTTTGAAGTAAAGGCGGTTGAGAACGCAATGCGAGCTGTCGATTTGAATCCCGGAGATGGTGCGAAAGCGATTGAAGAGATGCGCGAAGCCGGAGCGGATATTGTCGTGTCTGACCGCCAATGAAGAACATCCAGCTGTTCAAGAAAAAGGACCTTTACGAAGAGTTCGTTTTTAACGAAATCTTCAAGGACGAACGGATCAAATACCACCCGTTCTATCGGAATCTAATCCAGTTTGTTTTGGATGCGAAAGCTCCGGTGTTTTATGAGCAGACAGACCCGAGCGAGTACGCAAACTTTTCGGCATATTACAACTGGGTGTTACGCCGTGCAGGTTATACGAACCGAACAATGGAATCGATGTACTTCCTGCACGATTTTGCCCACATGATGTTTGACTATCCGTATGACATGACGAGTGTCAGCGAAGATGAATTTAACGAGACCGTAATCACAAACGAATACGCCGCTTCGAACGAAACAGAAATACTTGCCCACTACCGCGTACCCGAATTGCGAGAATCGGTATTGCAGGATCGCCGTATCTTCTTCGACACACTAAGAGACATGGGCATCACGCAACCAACGGTGCACCAGCTGTTGGGAATGCGACGTTCGTTGATTGAAACAAGCGCATTAGATTTTCTATTTCCTAAACCTGAAGACGCACCAGTAATCGCACAGTTAAAGTCCTACAGCGGTAACCGCGCCTGGTGTAAGACCAGGTTCAAGCAGGTAGTGGATCTGAATCCGACCGAATACTTCTTTTGGGCGTTGCGGCCACTGAATTATGAGCGTGTGCTGATGAACTACCAGAGCACATCTACCCAGGCGAATTATGAACGCACCGTGTTCAAGACCGTACGAATTATGTGTGCAGTGATGAATCTGGAAAAACTGCCTCGATACTTCGAAGAGTGTTTTGACATTATCGCTGCACTCGAGGGCCGAGTAATGCTGAAGAGCGCGGAGTGACCATGGATCTGTTGAAGGCGTTCACGGCTGTTTACAGTTACACAACGCCAGAGGTGCGAGCGGTGATCGGTGATCTCACGCAGTCATATCCCGGTGAGCTAATCGATGAAGGATGGGTACGCTCCGATCTCACGAAATTTCAGGATTACGCTTTTGCAGCCCTGATTGCCTTGCGGAGCGGCGAGGCTGTGGGACTAAGCGAGTTTGAGTTCCGATATCCGACATACGGTTCTGACCATGCCATCTGCGAATACATGACGCATTTGAAAGTCGATGAAGGCGTCAGCTTCATTTACGTTTTTGAAAATGACTATGAAGGGTACGTAGAGCGAGCGAAGTCACGAGGGCTGGAGCCGATCTTTAAGCCAATAAACTGTAAGCCGGAGGGGTTCAGCCCGGGAATTTGGTTTATCTCCAACCCGTCCGCTCGAGATGGCAACGTATTACCGCAAGGCGTAATAGATCGTCTCTTAAACTCAGGCCACCGAATTGTATATGATCTTGCATACCTTGGGACTACGGATGAACGACAGTTTGATTTGCGACATGAAGGGATCGATGCCGCATTCGTCTCGCTGTCAAAACCGTACGGCTTGTTCTCGCATCGCATAGGATTGTCATTTTTCCGCCGGCCGGTCCCATCTTTAATAGCAAACGAGCTTTGGTTTAAAAATATCTTCGGATTGAAGCTGGCGACGGAGGTTCTAACGCGCATCGATGGCAAGTCTTATGCAAGTAGGTACAAGGCTCGACAAGCGGACATCGTTCATCAGTTAAGAAAGGAAAGCGAACTCCCGCTGAGAGCTTCGGATGCGTTTCTGCTCGCGCATATTGCTGAGGCCGATGCTGAATTCCTGACCCGAGACCAACAGGCTGCTCTTCAGCGATACAAACGTGGGCCAAGATACAGATTTTGTTTGACCCCATTTTTTGCCGAAGGCGAAAGACCAGTAATCGCGCGGTAATGTAGGTTCAAGTCGCAGTGAAATATCCAAGTTCAGCCAAATTGCAGGTCAGGAAGGGCGACTTACCCCACTGCGCTTTCACTCAAGGTTGAAGATAATGGACCTCGAGCGGGGGTAAACCGCCCTTCCTGACCTGAAATTTGGCTCATCTTGAATTTGGCTCATCTTGAATTATGACGGATAAGATGGACATTTTGTTGGAGGCTATTCGCGCATCGAATTGATGTTAACTATTCACTATTTACGATTCACGATTCACCATTCACTGACCTATGGGCACACTTAGTTTCGATCGCTATCACGCCGCGATGGGCGATGCGTCATTGAAAGACGTGACTCGCCTTCACGACGGGCGTCTGGCCGATGCCGAGGCGACCTTCTATGTAACTCAACGGAAATTGCCGTTCGCACCTTGCCTGGGTCACGAACGTCTTGTTCGCCTCTTCGTCGACAGCCAAATCGATCGTCCGCGCTTGCGTTTCCTGGAACAGGACCGCGCAGGACTGCAGCTATTCGCTAAGGCCATCGAGGACATTCAGTTTGTGGGCAAAGTGCGCGCCGTTCGTCCCGGCACAATTGTTTTCGCGCATGAACCTTTTGCTGATATCAGCGGTGCGTTCGGTCTGACACAAGCGCAGGAGATTAAGTTTGAACATGCCTTTGATTTGCCGATGACGACTGCCGCAACGGCTATGCAGTTTCGGATGGCCGCCGGAGACCGATGGCTTTCCGATTTTTCTCTGCGCCGCAACGGTGACATTGAACGCGCGGTCGACATCGCAACTTACGCCTTTATCGGCGGGTTCAATGACACGTCGAACATGGAGGCAGCGCACCGACTCGACATTCCGGCCGTTGGCACTGAAGCTCATTACTGGCAGCAGGCTTTCATCGAGTTCATGGATGAGCCGGAAATTGAACCGCGCACCGGCAAACCGAAACACTTCGAGCAGGTAGCCTTTGAGCGATGGCTCGATGCGAACCCAAACGGCACCACACTCTTACTTGATACCATTGACGTTTACACGGGCGCCGTTCATGCTGCGATGGCAGCAACATCGAACGAGGCGCGCCGCCGCGCATTCAAAGGATTTCGGGTTGACTCGGGCGATCTTGCGGAACTTGGTGAATGGTGTCTGAGGTTTTTTGAAGCGAACGGTCTTCCCGGTCTGCGTCCAAACCTAACCGGCGATCTCGATGTTGAAAAGGTTCGACGCATTGTCGCGGAGTTTCCTGAAGTGAGAGGTTTTGGGATCGGCACGAAGTTGTCTAGTGAAGTACCTGCTGTTGCGGGTGTGATATTCAAACAATGTCTGATGAAAGGTAAGCCGACACTGAAAGCCTCGAACTCACGCGACAAGATTACGCTGCCCGGACGGCTACAGTTGTTTCGTGGCAGCGATGCGAATGGAAACTACGTTGCTGACGTGATCGGTCTTGACGATGAAAACATCGAGATTCCTGACGCTTCGAACGTCGAGCGTTTACTTGTTCCGTTCTGGGAAAACGGCCAGTACGCGGCCATTCCGTCGATCACGAAACAAAAGATCTTCGTTGAAGAACAACGCCAACGATTTAAGGACATCACCACCTACCCAACCTCTCTGAGTGAAAGGTTGCAGCGATTGCGAGACGATCTCACGGACCGACTCCAGGTAGACAATTCAGGGTGGCAAGACATACTGACAGTGCCGGAGAATGCGGCGCTCGAAACGAAAGGATAAAACCATCCACAGATTACACAGATTAAGAACTAAAAATCAGTCAGGTTAACGAGGCTGGTTTAGTTCTTTATCGAATCAGGGAACCCAACGTCTCAACTTAACTGCCCTAGATCCCAATCTGTGTAATCTGTGGATGGGTTTTGGATGGAACCATGAGACCAGCTGAAGAATTATCGAAGGCAATACGTGATGAGGTGTCGGCAGAAGAGTGGCAGACGCGAGTGAATCTGGCCGCAGCCTATCGACTCGTCGCACTGTACGGTTGGGACGATCTCGTCTTCACACACATCTCTGCGAGAGTTCCCGGCGCGGATCATCACTTCTTGATCAATCCGTACGGCATGATGTTCGAGGAGATCACTGCATCAAGCCTCGTGAAGGTCGATCTTGAAGGCAAGATAGTTATGGACACGGCGTTCAGTATCAATCCCGCCGGCTTCACGATTCACAGTGCCGTCCATGCCGCACGAGAAGACGCGTTATGTGTAATGCACCTTCATACAGACTGCGGTATCGCTGTGTCGGCGCAGGAAAACGGATTGCTTCCGATCTCTCAACAATCGTTGTTTGTCTTGGCCTCGCTGGGCTATCACGACTATGAGGGTTTAGCCCTGAACGATGAAGAGAAACCGCGATTAGTCGCAGACCTGGGAAACAAAACATTTCTTATCCTACGAAACCATGGTCTTTTGACGGTCGGGCAAACTGTAGCTGACGCATTCCTCTCGATGTTTCTGCTCGAACGCGCATGTCGAATTCAGATCCTGGCTCAGTCAGGCGGGTCTAAACTGATCCCTATTCCAGATCAGATCCTTGCGGGAATAAAAGCTCAGGAAGAGATCGCTACAAAGGGCCTCGGCGGAAGGCTCGTCTGGCCTGGATTGTTAAGAAAATTGGATCGAGAGAGTCCCGGTTACAAAGACTGAATCATTTGCCATATATCATTTGACGTTTTTCATTTGTCCTTGGAACGCGGGTTAACACTCCAGTCCTTGCGTTCGCTCCGAAATGACAAATGAGAAATGTGGAATGTTATATGGCAAATGACGTCTTTCTTAATCGCCGGCGGCTTGGATGTGTTCATCTCTAGCGTCGACCGTTGCTGATGAAGATGCTGTCGCCGCGGGTTTCACAGGTTTTCGTAAACGCGGACGAACCTTCGGACGAAGCTTCTGCCAAACTCCGCTGGTGGCAGCTGCATATCGACGCCAGCGTGCTGTTGCTCTTAAGTCATCAAGCAACGAATAAACTACGGGTGTTGCGATTAAAGTCAGCAACAACGACAAAGACTGTCCGCCGATGACTACGATGGCAATTGAACGCCTCTCCTCTGCTCCCGGTCCAGTGCCAAGCGCAAGCGGTAACATGCCGGCGACCAACGCAAGCGTTGTCATTAAGATCGGGCGCAGACGATCGCGATTGCCCTGCATAATTGCTTCGTGGCGCTCCATCCCCTTTGCACGAAGATTGTTCATGTGATCGATCTGCAGAATCGCATTCTTCTTCACCACGCCAAACAACACGAGAATACCGAGCGCTGAATAGAGATTCAGCGTGTCGCCCGTTGCCCAAAGTGACAACATCGCAAACGGAATCGACAGCGGCAGACTCAGAAGAATTGTGAACGGGTGCACAATACTTTCGAATTGTGAGGCCAGGATCATGTACATAAAGATAACTGACAGGATGAAGGCCCAGATGAATTCCGTGAACGTTCGCTCCAGCTCGCGGGCGCGACCGGAAACGGTCGTAGTGTAAGCCGCAGGAAGATTCATTTCGCGTACGGCACCACGCAATGCTTCAATGCGATCTGCGAGGGCATATCCCTGAGCCACAGAAGCACGGACAGAAACTTGTCGCTCTCTATCGAGACGATCGATGCGCGACGGACTCGTGTCGCGCTTAATCTTGACAAGGTTGTCCAATCGCACCAGCCCACTTCGCGAGGAAGGCACATACAACCGACCCAGATTCGCCGCATCGTTACGATCAGCCTCAGTTAGCCGCAGTTGGACGTCGTAGTCTTCGTTTGTTGATTCATCCCTGAATCGCGACGCTTGGTCTTCTCCACCCACCATCAGTCGAAGATTGGTAGCGATGTCAGACGTATCTACTCCCAGATCCGCAGCACGGTCGCGATCGATTACAACGCGGAGTTCAGGCTTGTTTAATTTCAGCGTAGTGTCGGCGTCGACGATACCACCCAGTTTTGTCGATTGCTCCATGAGCTCATCTGCGTATTGTGACAAAGCGACAATGTCAGGTCCGCGAAACACAAAGTCGATGTCCGTACGACCTCCGGCACCGAAGTTGAATGACTGCGCGTTGCGTACGCCGATACGCATCGGCGCATACTTCTGCAGTCGACGGCGGACTTCTGCCATCACATCTTGCTGACTGTAATTACCCTTAAAAGCGCTGAACGGATTGCCGCTCGTAGTCGCCCTCCAAAGCTTGCCTATCGAGAAAGTTCTCTCTTCGTGCGGAGCGATCCGGACGTAAGCACCGCCCTGATTAACGCCACCAAGGAAACTGCCGCCTACTGACGAAAGCACGAGACGAACACCAGGTGTGGCAAGAATGTCCTTCTCCATTGCCGTGATGGTCTCATTCATAACGGCGAGATTCGCGCCTTCCGGTCCGTTCACACTGACTTCAAACTCAGCTTCATCAACGTTAGTAGGAATGAACTCCTGCTTGACGGCACGATAGAGCGGAACACTGGAAAGAATCGTCACGATAGAAATCACTGCCACAACCAGGCGATGTCGCATCGCAAACCCGAGGAGGTGCGTGTACGCACGGTCGATCCATCGATAAAAACCACGTCTAGAAGCAGGCGATCCATGTCCTGAGTGGGCATCGTCGACGCGGATCAGTCGTGAGCTCATCATCGGCGTCAACGTAAACGACACGAGCAAGCTAACCATGATGGCCACGGCCGCTGTGATTCCAAACTGATAAAGGAAACGTCCGGAAATCGATGACATGAATGAGACTGGAAGGAAGATCACCACCAGCGACAACGTGGTCGCGAGCACTGCCAGGCCGATATCTTTCGTGGCCTCACGCGCGGCCTCCTTCGGCTCGATTCTCTTCTCCTCAATGAATCGGAAGATGTTCTCCAGAACCACGATGGCATCGTCGATCACCACACCTACCATCAACACCAAGGCGAGCATCGTTACGCTATTGAGTGTGAAGTTCAGCGCTCGCATCATTCCGAATGTGGAAATGACCGAACATGGAATAGCGATCCCGGCAATGAGTGTCGATCGCCAGGAGCGCATGAAAACCAACACAACGAGACTTGCCAGAATGCTGCCAAGAATCAAATGCTTCTGAATTTCATGGAGCGCAGCTTCGATGTAGCGCGACTGGTCGCGAATGACCTCAAGCTTCACATCCTCTGGAAGCTGCGATGCCACGCGCGGCAAAGTGCTTTTAATTCCATCAATTACTTCGACAGTGTTAGCGCCTGATTGTCGTCTGATATCAAGCGTGACGGTAGGAACTCCGTTCAAACGCGACAACGAACGCTGTTCTTTCGTGCCGTCTTCGACATGACCGAGATCGCGCAGGCGCACGGGCCCGCCGTTCACGCTGGCGACGACGAGGTCATTAAACTGTCTTGGATCGGTAAATCGGCCAAGCGTTCTTAATGTCAGTTCCTCTCGACTGGTGGTTAGATTGCCGCCCGGAACATCAGCGTTTTGACGAGTAAGTGCCTGACGGATCTGGCTGATAGAAATTTGGTATGCCTGTAATCGTTCAGCATCGATCCAAACATTGATGGCCCGGTCGATACCACCGACTACGCGTACCTCACCAACGCCTCCAACTCTTTCCAGCTGCACGCGCACAGTTTTATCAGCGAGCTCCGTCAATTCCCGGAGCGAACGATCAGCCGACAAAGAGAGCGTAAGAACCGGGGTGCTGTCGTTATCAAACTTTTGTACGACCGGAGGTGTGGCATCTTCCGGGAGTCGTCGTCCGAGAGTATTCACGCGGTCGCGAACGTCCTGGGCCGCCGTCTCCAAACTTCGATCAAGCTTAAACGTGGCAATGACTACGGAGGTGCCCTGCCCCGATACCGATCGTAGTTCGCTAATGCCGTCGACAGTATTAACTACTTCTTCAACTTGTTGAGTGATGAGAGATTCAACTTCTTCAGGTGAACCACCGGGCAAGCCGACACGAACGCTCACGGTCGGCAGGTCAACTGAAGGAAAGCGGTCAACGCCCAACTTGAAGAACCCCGCCGCACCAACCACAACCAGCGAGAGAACGATCATGCTCGCGAAGACAGGGCGATGAATACAGATTTCAGCTAACTTTTGCATCTACAAGAAAACTATAGGACGTGCAGGAATTATAAGAAACTATTCAACCACAGCGACAGGTTGTCCCGATTGGAGGTTTCCAGGATCGACAATAACCTTTTCGCCGAGGTTTACCCCGGCAACGATCTCAGTCCATTCACCACTGCGTCGTCCAGTGGTGATCGGTTTTTCAAGTGCCTTCCCATTTTGCACGACAATTACCTTTTCGATCCCAGCAAAAGTAACTATGGCGTTATTCGGAACTGTTATTGCCATTTTCGCATCGTTGGTTACGATTTCGGCGCGTGCGAACGAACCGGGTCGCAGGCGTCCGTTGTTCCGAACATCAGCTTCAACTACCAACATTCTGTTCTGCTCGGTTATCACAGGACTTAAACGCCTGATCTGACCAATATAAACATTGGGATCGCCTTCGACTGTTACGCGCACGTTTTGTCCGGACTGAACATTACGTGATTCACGTTCCGGTATTTCAGCTCGCAGTCGTAAAGGATCCATTCGAACGATATTGACAACCGGCGCTCCTGATGCCAGGTACTCACCAACGCTCGCACGTTTTTCCTGGACCACGCCATCAAGCGGCGCATAAACGGCCGTGTCCTTTAGCTGCTGGCGCGCTAACGCCAACTCAGAACGCCGCTGCGCGAGGACCGCTTGCCTGTTTCTAATCTCTTCATAGGCGTCTTGATAACGTCCCTCGGCAACTTTGAAGGCAGCATTCGCGGAATCAAAATCGGCTTTCGCAATAACACCTTGCTCAACGAGTTTCGCCGCACGGTCGCGGTTAAATTTTGCTTCGTCCAAAACCGCGCGAGCCTGTCGCACGGTTGCTGTCTGCTCAGGATCTACTTTCTCCTCCTCACCATCGGGAGGTAATCCGAGCCGTGCACGCGCTTGTGCAAGTGCTGCTTCTGATTGCTGTACGCGCAGTTTGTAATCCTCTGGTTCAAGCTCAGCGATCATCTGGCCCTTCGATACGACGCTACCGAGATCAACCGATATAGCTCGCAACCGACCGGGAACCTTCACACTGACAGTAGTCTGATCAAAGGCTGCCAAAGTTCCGTTGGCGGTGATAGTTTCACCGAACGGGGTTTCTACTACTGCAACGGTTTTGACCTGACGCGCTTCTTTGGCCTCACCCGGCCGTCCCTGGCGCGCCGCCGCCGGGTAGTCGCTCTTGCACGCTGGGGACAACAGAGCAATGGCAATAATCAAAAAAATAAGGCTCACACTGGGTGCGCCTCTGGGGGATTTCAAAGCTTCCGACATAAGATGCAAATTTAGAACATACTTGTCACTCATTCCAAGCGAAAGAGCCCAATTCTGGCAATACTTTACAAAACTTTACATACCGGGCGTGATTAAAAGCCTATCCACAGCTGACACAGATTACAGAGATAGCAGGTGACTTGAGCAATTAAGACGCCTTGTGAATCCGTCGAGGAGTCAATACTACTCAACTTACCTGTCACAGCTTCCAATCTGTGTAATCTGCGTAATCTGTGGATAGGTTTTTTGCTCAGCCGCCGAAGCTTTTACGAATGAGGTAGGAGAACTTTATGAAGAACGTACGACCGTTTCGGCGAAAGCCAGGTTCCAACTGTCCCGTAAATGGATTGAACCCATTGCGTGTCAGATCGTCATTGTAGCCCGCGTAGAAAGCAGTGCCGGGATTCGGTGTCCAGCCAAACAAAAACTGAGCACGGGCGTTCGCCGACAGCGTGGCGTAATCAACTCGAGCCCGAACAAAAATGAAGCGGGTAAACTGATAGGTCGAGCGAAAAGAGAAGATGTTTTCGTGGAATGCGACAAGCTTCGTATCGTTGCGCACCAGGCGATTCATCGTATAGCCGAGCGAAGTACTCCATTCATTTGTAGGCTGGAGGTCCACGCCGAAATTGAGATCCCAGAAACTGCCCGGTCCAGGATCCAAAGGAGCATTCGGATCTGCCAGAGCAGCAGGACTGGCGCGCGGGTACTTGGGAGGCGCACCGAAGTCAAAGTCGAAAGAGTTATGCGAGTAAAGCAGAAACGTGTTTAGGGAGTACTTCTTACTCGGCCGTGTTCCAGCAAAGATGTAAGGTGTTAGCTGGTTCGTAGATCTTTCTGGCGCACCGAAGAATGAGCCGTCCTGAGTAGCCGTCCGTTTCGCGCCGAATTCCTCCTCAAAAATTCTTTCGTATCCGATTACGGTTCCCAAACCCAGGTAGGTACTTTTCTGGAATCTAAAGTCGACGTTTACTTCATCCTCTATGTTTGTACTCAGACCCTGCCAGGTGTAACTGATCCGGCTGGAATTAAATATCCCGTACGAGATCAAAGTACTCTTAGGCTTAGGCTCGGAGTTGTAACCGAAGTACATACCTGTGTTGTTGATGTTAGTTCTACGAGTGAAGCCCACATCTGCGCGGTAGTCGCGCGTTCTGCCACCGGCGTTTAACCCGTAGAAGAAGTGTCGACCATCTTTGCTGTAATTAGCCGAGTAAGCAAAACCGTTTCCGGTCCGGTAAAAACTGCGTGTCTGACCACCGTTGTAACAGGGATCCGTAGGTGCGGGTGTGTAGAGGTTTGCTGAGGGGTCGCTAAAACATCGGCGTGATGTGGTTCCGAGTACCTGGAAACTGAAGGTTGTTTGTTTATCTAACTTGAATCTTCCATCGATTCCACCAAGCTGATTATGTTTCTCGATGAAGTTATAGCTCGTCGCAATCATACCGAGGGTTGATTCCTTACCGACATCTCGTCTAAGTCGCAACACACCGACGTACGCGTTCTTGTCTATGAATCTTTCGATGACCTGGAAATTGGCAGGATCGTTCTTTTCGTCTTCACTAAAGTTTCCCGGAGCATTGTCTGAGGCCAGCAATAAACCAAAAGTAGTGCGATTTTTCTTGCCGGTTAGCTTTATTGCAACGTCAGGATCGACTATCGCTCGAGTGTGTACTGCCTGGAGAGAAGTGTTGAAGATATCGATGCCTTCAAGAAAGAAGGGTCTCTTCTCTTCGAAGAAGATCGGAAAACGCTGATTAGCCGTTACCACAGTCTGATCAGCTTCCACCTGAGCGAAATCAGGGTTGACGGTCATGTCCAGCGTAATCGTAGGTGTCAGGCCATACTTCACAGTTACACCTGCGTCAGCCGCGATTGGTTCATTCAACATTCGTCCGGGATCGAGCGCTGTCGGATTGTCTGCGAGCGCCGCCGGTGAAAGCGCGTTAACTCTCCGACCGGTCTCAGAAAACGTGATGCTGGGAATGATTTCGAGAGTTCGCTCTGTCGAGATACCTTCCAAACCAGTGAGGTGTGCTTCCTGCGCAAGGTTACTGGAGATGTCTCGACTGATCGGCACCCATGAATCCATTTCATCATTGAATCGATCGATGTTTCGCCACAGGTGAAATCCCCAGAGGTTCCCTTTTCCTGCAACATAACGAAGTGACTTAAACGGAATGGCTACTTCAAGCGTCCACCCATCCGGAGTGAGCATCCCTTTCGATTCCATCACAATATCGACGCTGAAGTCTGTGCCTTGTCCTTCCGTTTGAATTCCATCTTGTTGAACTCCAAGCGGATTCCAACCCAGAAGATATGCCTTCCGTTGGTCATTAAACGTATCGAGGGTCAAACGAATATTGTCCTCACCAAATACTTCATCTCGTCGCGCGACAGTGGCGCGTACCTTCTGTGGGTCGTCATAGGCATGGACCGCCAGGTAGAAAAACTTGGGGTCATATCCCATGAATGCTTCAGTAGGTTTCGAAGGCGCGACGTTATCGCCGGGGTTAATCTGATAGAAGTCTTTCAGAACCACAGCTTCTTTCCATTCTTCAGGATCGAGTTTGCCATCGATGACCGGCGGCTTGCTGAAGCGTGGAATAACTATTGGTTTGCTTTTTTCCGGGGGAACGGGTACTGAAGTCTTCTTTATCGCAGGAGAAGACGTAGCTGACGGACTTGAAGTAGCAGTCGCAGCGTTGCCAGTTTGCGCAATGATCGCAGAACTGCAAAGGAGAGGAATCGCAAGAGCTGTCGGAAGAAACCTCTTCACTTGAGCAACGCCTTAGAGAAACCTGCGTTCGGGGAGCTTCAAATCGTGTCGTTATTGAGGTGCGCGTCGGCCGGCCGTTATTGACAGTGGTCGGCCAGCATATTCTACGCTAGTCAGAAGCCGTTTGTTCGAAAAAGACCATCCGCCGATTACGCAGATTACACAGATTCAAGTCTCTCGTTGAGGATGCGAATAGTCATAGATGAAAGAGCCGTGGATTGGGGAGCTCAACCCGAGTTGATGGTTGCACTCCCGGATGTGCGAGCCGCTACTGTCCAAAACTCCGACGAATCAGATAGGACATCTTTATGAAAAAGGTTCTGCCATTGCGACGAAATCCAGGCTCGAGACGGCCTGAGAGCGGATTGAAGCCGTGCTGGTTAATGTCGTCGTTATAGCCAACGTAAAAAGCTGTGCCCGGGTTGGGTGTCCAACCAAGTAAGAACTGTCCCTTGTAGTTAGAAACGGTAGAGTCGTAATCGATCCGGCCACGCGCAAAGAGAAAGCGCGTGAATTGATACGTAGTGCGAAGTGAGACGATGTTGACGTCGAACGCTACCTCGCCACTGTCGAATCTGCGCAAGTGCTCTTTGGTGTATGTCAGTCTGGCGTTGATTGCCGCGGTTGGGAGATATGTGACGCCACCATCAAAATGCCAGAACGTACCAGGACCGGGATCCTGAGGCGCAAGGCAGATCGACGGCAGGGGCAACTCGTCACAGCGACCGGCCTCGCGCGCTTGTCTGGCTGCAATGGCTATCGGACTCACACGCGGGAACTTTGGACCAGCCCCAAAATCAAAGTCCAACGAGCCAGACACGCGGTTCACAAACATATTGAAGCTATATTTCTTCGACGGCGTTGATTCAGCGTAGGCGTAGACGCCGTGGTAATACGCCGACCGTTCGTTATCGTCTCCCGCAAACGTGCACTTGTTTTCGGCGACGCAGTTTGTACCCGGCTGTCGTTTCGCACCGAATTCGCTCTCGAACACACGGTCATAACCATTGTCCATTCCGACACCGATAAAGGTTTGTCTCTGGAGACGAAGCTGGAATTGCGATTCGTTGTTAACGTTTTGTGAGCGACCCTGCCAGTCGAAGTTTGAATTGAAGTCAGTGTAGACGCGCCAGCCAACAATCTTGCCCTTTGGTTTTGGGTCTGAGTTGTAGCGAAGGAACCAGTTTGGATTGTTTGTATTCACACGACGGTTGAACCCCACATCGGCGCGGTAATAACGCGTACGTCCAACCATAGAAAAGTTCTGACCAAAATTGCGGCCAGACTGGTCATAACTAATTGCGTAAATGAAACCGTTTTCGTAGGTGTTTCTGACTATTCCTTCCTCGGGGAAAAAGAACGGCCGATGTGAACGAGTGCCCAGCGCCTGCCAGCTGAAAGTTGTTTGTTTGTTGATGCGGAACCGACCATCAAAACCACCCAGCTCATTGCTTATGTCGACGAACTTGTAGTGCGTAGCCAAAAACCCGACAAATGAATCTGACTTTCCGACATCACGTTTCAGGCGCAGTATTCCGATGCCGGCATTCTTATCCAGGTATTGATTCCGCGAGTCGCTGGGTGACGAGAGTATTACTGTTCGTTCATCTACCGGAAAGTTTCCTGGTCCATTGTCAGAAGCCAGCAACAGTCCAAACGTGTTCCGACCGGTCTTGCCTGTCAGTTTGATTGCAGCGTCGGGATCGATGATTGCTCTTGTATGAACTGCCGCAATCTGCGTGTTGAAGATGTCGATTCCTTCGAGAAAGAACGGACGTTTCTCAGGAAAGAAGATCGGGAACCGTTGATTCGCGGTGACGACTAACTGGTCTGATTCAACCTGCGCGAAGTCTGGATTGAGGGTGAAATCCAGTGTAATGGTTGGCGTGATCGTGTACTTGCCCGTTAACCCCGGATCGAACTCCACCGGCTCGTTAACAAGCCGACCCGGATCAGTTATCGCCGCCGGAGTATTCGGGAAAACTCCAAAGGTCCGAACACGTCTGGCAGTCTGCGACACCGTTAAGCTTGGGATCAGCTCAAGTGTTCGTTCTGTAGTCAGTCCATCTAATCCGGTAATGTGTCCAGCCTGCGCCAGCCAACTGCTCTTATCGCGGTCGAGCGGAATCCACATGTCCAGCGAGTTATTGAGCCGCTTCGTTCTGCGCCAAAAGTGAACTCCCCAAAGCTTATCTTTACCCGCAACATACCGCAGCGATTTGAATGGTATGGCTACCTCAATCGTGTAACCATCACTTGTCACCATTCCCTTCGATTCCATCACGAGGTCAAGACTGAAATCCTCGCCCATGCCTTCGGTCCAGATACCGTCGGCTTGAACGCCGAGCGGGTTGAAATCAAATTCGTAGGCTCGTCGCTGATCGTTGAAGGTGTCGAAGAGTATGCCGACGTAATCGTCGTCCCAGATGTTGTCGCGCTTGGCTATGTTCGCGCGCACCTTGTCCGGCTCATCGAAGCAGTGAAACGCCACGTAAAGAAATCGCGGATCGTAACCGAGTCGAACCTCGGTCTTGTTCGGTGGGATGATGTTGTCACCAGGTTGGACCTGGTAGAAATCTCTGAACACAGCGGCAGTGGCCCAAACCTCGTCATCAAGCTTACCGTCGATGACAGGAG
Source organism: Pyrinomonadaceae bacterium (assembly GCA_036559885.1). Lineage (GTDB taxonomy): Bacteria > Acidobacteriota > Blastocatellia > Pyrinomonadales > Pyrinomonadaceae > PSRF01. The sequence goes on along the minus strand of DATBSH010000018.1, from coordinate 20,898 downwards.
GCTTATCAAACCGCACCGCCTTAACAGGATTGGACTTTTCCGGAGGGAGTGAAGTCGCGGCGAGTTTTCCGACCTTTGCAGCCGTTGATGTCGGACTGCTCCCGCTGCTCGTCTTCGAAGGACTCGCGGTAGACGCTGGTGAGGCCTCAGCTGTAGCAGATTGTCCGTGCGCCTGGCCCGAACACAACACAACCAGAGCAGTACAGAGCAGAAAACCTTTCATTAACCTCTCCCTTGGGGGTCGCCGCTTGGAAACGAAGGCTGATTGTTTCGAAAGCTGCTCGAAAGGTTCCCGCTCTCTTGGACATTGCGTCCAAAGAATCTTACCGAGCGCTGTAAAATGCTAACTAACGCGAGCGCAAAACAATTCGTCCGTCACCAGTGTTAAGGACGAAAACCTTACCGCCATTGCCGATTTTCCAACGCCTGACACGTTGAGACGGAGCTACATCTTCCGTCATGTTGAGTCCTTCATTCGTAATTGAGTCAGCTGCTGCGGCATTTGTCTCCACAGTGAAGTTTGATCCGGGCGGCACCGCTAGAGTGATGGATCCATCGCCAGTTCGTGCGGTGACCGCGTTAAGGTTACCGTCCAAGGCAATACTGCCATCGCCTGTTCGAGCATCCACTTGTCCGTCGAAGTTCGCTACTCTGATGCTTCCGTCTCCGGTGTTGATATGGAGCTGCCCACCAGCGTCGTTAACGTGGACTGAGCCATCACCAGTGCGAAGCGTTAAGTCTCCTGAAACTCCGTTAAGGTGTAAGCTGCCATCGTCAGAGGTAACGTGAACTGACGACTGGCGGGGAACATAAACTTCCAGACTCGCGGAGCCATTCTCATTTTCTGTGCTAGCGATGATCGAAAGATTTGAACCCTGCTGTTCGGTGCGAATGGAGATCTGCTTGAGGTCGCCGTCATCGTCGCCGCGTTTGGTGGCCACGTACATGACTTCGGGTTTCTCCCAACCGTGAACGACAATCGAACCGTCGAATGTATTTACGGTAACACGTGGTGCACCGCTGACCGGGAAGCTCTTAGTTTCCTGAGCTGAATACCGCCCCCCACCATAACCAGTGCCAGAACCGGCTCTGGCTCCGGTACCAGCCTGTGCGGCGTCTCTAGCAGCGCGTGCTTCCGCCCGGATCTGTTCACGCATCTGATCTCGGGCCTGACGCTGCGCTTCTCTCTCGACCTCTGCTTGTGCACGTTCAACCTCACGTTGAGCTTCACGCAAGACGACATCACGTCGTTCGGCCTCGCGTATAGCTTCTCGAGCGACTCGAGTCGCCTCTCGTGTGGTCCGCTTTACTTCCTCGGCGATCGCGGCCGCATCGATGTTTCCCACCATGTCATCTCGCAACTCACGCTTCACATCCTCTTTCGATTGCGCCGAATCGACAGTCGAAGTGCTGGTGCTCACTCGACGTCCATCCTGGCCGTGCGTGATTCGAATACCACCATTGACGTTTCCGAGCTTGATTCGTGCACCACCATTTCCGATCTGTCCGGTCAAGTCGTGGCCCACGTATTCACCGTGACGCACAGTTAAACCGAAGTCGTTAGTAATAGAGCCATGGACGGTGCTTGCGCGAACTGAAGCATTCGAATCGGAGGGAATTATTAAAGTGACGTTTCCGTTGACCGACTGGAGAGAAATGGGCTTCGATTCCTCTAACTGACTGAAGACTGCCTGTAAAGACCCATTAACTGTTGAAAGTTTAGTTTCGCCTTGCAGTCCTCGTGCGCTTACTCGGCCGTTAATAGACGATGCTTTAACACTTCCTTCGACGCCGTCGATGTCCAGCGAGCCATTAATCAATTCAATTGACTCGAGTATGGCTTTACGCGGAACAGTCAGGGTGTAATCAACTATCGCAGGATTGTCGTACCGCCGCTCGTCTCCATAGAAGTTTTGGTCTTGCTGGGGATATTCGGTTTTTATACGAATAATGTCTTCGGTTGCATTTACTTCAATCGTCGCCTCAGCCAATCGCTCACGCTTATAGGCTCTTTTGATAGCATCCAGTTGTAATGCAGGTCGATCCCACACTTTGATCTGCACTCCGCCATTTATGTTTTCCAAACTGACGCGGCCAGTGGCTGACAACGGATAGGTTTGGTGAAACTCCTCGCGCTGGTCTTGCTCTTCAACGGCGCCACCATCTTCACATTCAGGCGCCGGCATAACTAATACGCGACGCTGGTCCAGCCGGCCGGCCGGATCGATTGCTGCCAGGGAACCGGGGCCATTGCTTGCCAATGCAATGAACACAATAGCGGCGGTAATGAGGGCTTTGCTCAACATAATTATTTGCTTCTCATATCAGATTCTGAAGAACTAACCTGCGACTCGAAGATTGATACTGCCGTTTAAAGTTTTCAGGTGCAGTTCGCGGCCACCAACACCAATTCTCCCTCGAACGCGCTTTCGCTCTTTGAAGGTTGTAACGGTTATTGGAAAGTCTGAATTGATCTGCCCGTTCAATGTCTCGGCATCGACATCTGCACTCACGTTCGCCGGAAGCTCGAGATTAATTTCACCGTTTAGTGTTTTGAATTCCAGTGGCGCTGACCAATTACCATCACCTAAGCGGGCTGAAATCTCGCCGTTGATTGTTGCAGCTTGTGCGTATCCAGTAGTCGAAATCTTGATGCTACCGTTGATCGTCTTGCTGACTACGTTCCCGCTTAGACCATCCACCGCAACATCGCCGTTGATTGTTTTCCCGGTGAAACCAACTCGCGCTGGAACCTGAACAATAAAATCAACTCGAACGTCGTTATTTTTCAGATCAACGCTCGCCGAGTTATTCCGTGGTCGATCAGAACCAGATTCACAATCTCCAGGATCTCCGGACTCATTTGGGTACAACGCACAAATAGTGACTCCTGATGCATGTTGCACCACTTTTATCTGAACCGAATCAACGTCTGAACGCCGAGAAGTTTTCTTCGCCGTTACATGAACTTCGTTTCCGGTCGCGGCTTCCGCTCGGATGTCGCCGTTAATGCCCTTGATCTCTACCGTCTGGCCTGGGGCCACAGCTCCACTCCAACGAAAGTCTGCTGATCTGTTCTGCGGCTGGACAACACTGTCATCCAGGCGGGTCTTTACCGTAACAACCTTGATCGGAGTCCGCGCGCTGGCCGTAGGCACTATCACATCTGACCAACAAGAAACAGTTTGAGCGAGCTCAGCAATAAATGCGTGCGCTTGGCGCAATTCTTTTACGATGCTGGAGAACGCCGCTAAGCCAATCACGATAAACAGGATGAGACGGTAGGATTTCTTGTCCGAAGTCGGTTTTGATTGCGCGTCGTTCATGGCGGTCACCTTATCTTATTGGGCCGGGGATGGCAGCCTAAACATGTCCTCTAAACCAACCCCGACCCTTCTGCGTTGCTCTATAGTCAGAACACCGAACTTCGTCAGGTTGTGACAACAAATTTGTCCAAAAATTGGGGCGTTTCTGAGAGGAAACTCTGCGGGCGGCCGGGGAGTGGAAAGACACTTACCCGACGCGTCGGGGTAGCGACTGGCACAAGCAAGCAATTCCAGTTTTTCGAGGTGCGAGGTCGCTACCGCTCCCAGTTCTGTATCTGGCCATCCCTATAACTTCTTAAGTCTAACCGACCCGCCAAATGAAGCAACGGAGATACTTGCGTCTCCAGAGCCACAAATCGCAGCGATCCGTCGGAGCGCATAAGGAACAACCGCCACTGATGGTTTTATTATTATCGGCGTGGTCGGGCCGGCTTTAGCGGGCGGCGACGCTGTGCTCTTTGACGAAGGAGGCGGCGTCTTAGGTACGGGACTCCGGGGAGCGGCCATCTCAGGAGCCGACATCGGTCTAGGAGTTGGTGGCCCTGTAGCCTCTGAGTACTTGAGAGGAAAATCGGAAACAATGTTCTGATTTTCAGACAGCTTTGCCACGATCTGAAACGAAGCGTCGGATGGCATCGCGAGGATTACGTCTCCGTAGGTAGTCGTGAAGCCGTATTGACCCGAGTGAGCCAATGGTCCAGACATAATTACATTTCCCTGGACAGTCTTTGCGACTACCTTTGCATTCGCTACCTGCTCCAACTGAATATCGCCACTTACAGTTCCAACTTCAAACGTGTCATCAGTGGACGTAGGTTTAATATTCGTTGCGTCGACGGTACCGCCAGCAGAACTCAAGTTTATCCGCCCTGCCGAATCGCGCAGCTCGATAGAACCACCCACCGTGCCTGCTTCTACTAGTTTCGTGACCCGCTCTATAGCAATGTCGCCGTTTTGCGAACCTGCGTAAGCCCCGGCCACACCCATGATGTGAATGTCGCCGTCTCGCGTCTGTACCTGAACGGTCGCACCGAAAGGAACATCTAGCTCAACATTGGCAATGGCCTGGCAGTCGCCTTGCGCTCCAGTCTTATCAGACTTGTCCATCACCATGACGTCGACTCGCGTTGCCGGCAGCTGAAGTTGCTTTTCTTTATCTTTCTCTTTGACCTTATCGATTCTTCGAAAATCAAGCACACCGGCATCAGCCGAACGAACGCGTAGTTCATTCTTGTCCCATCCCTGCACTTCGATTGTGCCTGACATTACACAAGCGGTAATGGTCGCGGAGGGATCGACGGGCATGGTCCGTTCCAGTTTCTCTGACCTTCCGTCTTTCTTATCGTCAAGAGCAGGAGTGAGAGTAGAGAGGCAGATGAGTAAGCCGATTGCGGCTGGGAACGCGAAAAGCTTCATTATCGAGTCAAAACCGGACCTTTCAGTGCGAGCGTCCACCAACGCGAGCATCAGCTATCGTATTGAGCAGATCAACCTTGCTTTGATAAGCAGCAAACATGAAATCAGCCGCGTCTGGATCATGCGGATTGTTCTTCGCTGCGGTTCGTGTAGCAGCGATAGCACGATCGACGAGCGCGAGATTGCGCTCATACTCAACTTGAAGAGCCGGTCTCATGGTACTCTTGTCGGCTCTGATTGCTGAGTCGAGTTTGGCGATTGTCTGTAAATAAGTTCGCTCCCCGGGAATAAGTTTTACCGGGGCAGGTTTGCGAGGCGCAACTGTAGCCATGTTCGCGGGCCGATGAACTGCACCGTGCGGTATTGAATCCGGAATACCGACTTTCGGAATGTCCGGTTCCGACGCTGGAGCAGCAGCTACGGCTACCGACTCCTTGTTTGAAGCGGTTCCAGTTGAAGTAGGCGCTGATCCCTTCTCTGCAACGGTCGGCGGTGCGTTCTTCACACTCCGCATCTTTATCACGCCGAAGATTGCAGCGAAAGCAAGTACGACGATCAGGCCGGCGTAAGCAAATGCCTTTTGGGGAGCGAAGTTAAAGAAATCTCTAAGCGAACCAAGGAACCCGCTCTTCTCGATAACGGGTGCATTTACGTTTGCAACGGCTAAACCAATACGGCGTCGGAGTTGTTCAGTTGGTACGGGTGCTTCGAATTCCGCTGCGAGCGCAGTCGTCAAAACTGCATTCTCTTCCTCGAGTTCACGAGCGAGCGTTGCGCACGCTGCACATGAGCTCAAGTGCAGTGTGGCATTCTCCATGCGCTCGATTGGCAGCTCCCCGTCGAAGTAGCTTTGCAGCGTTACTTCATCCAAACAGTTCTTCATCGTCTACCTCCGATCTTACCGTAGACTCTCGCAAACTCTTTGCGGCCACGTGCTACAAGGCTGCCAACGTTTGTCTCCTTGATCGACAAACTCGTCGCGATTTCGCGATACGAAAGGCCCTGTTGCTTTAGAAGCAAGCAGCTCCTCATCGGCTCCTTGATTTTATCCAAAGCCCGGCGCGCCTCTTCGATCGCCACTTTGCGCTCATAATCGACTTCCGGTGCTTCAGTAAGCCAGCCGCTTTCCGCGCTACTCTTGTGATACTCGTTGTCGCGAACCATTGAGCGGCTTTGACCGCGCAAAGTGTTTCGCGCAACGTTAAGAGTTACGCGTAAAAGCCACGCCCGTAACAAATCTTCACCTGGCGTGGCGTTGAGATTGCGATAGAGTCGTAAAAATACTTCCTGCGTCACGTCTTCGGCCAGGGCCGTGTCGCGGACGACCGCCCTGGCGGTTCGAAAAACCGCGCGGTGATGGAGGGTAAACGCTTCATCGAAGCTGAGCGGAGACACCGCTCCAGTCTCGAGCTCGTTTGGCATGGAGTCGATCAAAACTCTAGCTTGTCCGTTCATCTATCACCGCTCTCTCAACAGTGAAAACACCGCAACTTACTGCGTTGTGACAACTTTCTCGGTGAGTAAGTGCTGGCTATTTGCCCGGTATTGTAATGCGAATTGTGAGTAGTACAAAGAAACGAGCCGCAGATTTCACACATCAACGCAGATTTGAATCCCGTCACCAGAAAAGTGGGATTTTTACCTTCTGGATCTGCTTTATCAATGCGGGCGTAAGTGTGCGGGTGGGCTGGACTTTTCCTTCTCGTCTATAATCCTCAGCCTCGATGCCATCACTGCAAGATTCAGTCTTTATGAAGGCCTGCCGCCGTGAACCCGTTCCGTACACACCCGTGTGGCTGATGCGGCAGGCTGGAAGGTACATGCGCGAATATCGAGAAGTTCGCGCAAAAACTACCTTTCTCGATCTTTGCAAGACTCCGTCACTAGCCGCTGAAGTGACTGTTACCGCTGCGGAACGGCTCGGCGTAGACGCCGCAATAATCTTTGCCGACATACTCCTGATTCTTGAGCCAATGGGAATCGAGCTCGAATTTGCGCGCGGCGAAGGTCCCGTCATCCATAATCCCGTGAAAACGGCAAAAGATGTCGACCGGCTGCGCGAGGTAGACGACGTTGGGTCGCTTGATTTTGTCTTCGAAGCCATACGCCAGACGCGCACGGCCCTGAACGGCAATATTCCACTTATCGGTTTTTCGGGCGCACCGTTTACTCTGGCCTCTTATATATGTGAGGGCGGAGGCTCCAGGAATTACATTTCCACCAAGAGTCTCATGTATAACGACGCAGGAGCCTGGCACACGATGATGTCTCTTATATCGCGCGCGCTTAGCAGGTATTTGAACGCGCAGATTGCCGCCGGGGCTCAGGCAGTGCAGTTGTTTGATTCGTGGGTCGGCTGTTTAAGTCCGGACGACTACCGCAAGTTCGTTTTGCCCCATACTCGAAACGTAATTCAAAACTTAACGCCTGATGTTCCGGTCATTCATTTTGGCACGGGAACGGGAACGCTGCTCGAGTTAATGCGCGAGGCCGGAGGAACTGTGATTGGTTTGGACTGGCGTGTCAGACTCAATGAAGCTTGGAATCGAATTGGGCATGATGTAGCGGTGATGGGAAATCTCGATCCAGTAGCTTTGTTTGCCCACCGCAACGAGGTGGTGGCACAGGCAAAACGAATTCTGGATCAGGCGGCACAGCGTCCCGGACATATTTTCAATCTGGGACATGGGATTCTTCCTGATACGACGGTTGATAATGTAATCGCCCTGGTTGATGCGGTTCATGAATTAAGTGCGCGAACGTAACCTTTAGTAGTATCTCCCAAGAAAAAGATTCAACTCTTCACTGGGAGCGCGGACGTCCTCGTCCGCAATGAGCGTAGCGAACAAGTGCAAGACGAACCTAAATACGACGCAGTCCTTCTCGTCTCATTCGGCGGACCTGAGGGCATGAACGACGTACTCCCATTTCTCGAAAACGTTCTGCAAGGTCGAAACGTGCCACGCGAGCGAATGTTGCATGTAGCGCGGCACTACGAGATGTTCGATGGTGTTAGTCCTATTAACGAGCAGAACAGAAGACTAATTGCTGCGCTAAAAGAAGAGCTGGCCGTGAACGGGCCAGCACTGCCGATCTACTGGGGCAATCGTAATTGGCATCCATTACTCAAAGATACGGTTGCTCAAATGGCGCGTGATGGGTTACGGCGAGCGCTCGCGTTCGTCACTTCGGCATACAGTTCGTACTCTAGTTGTCGTCAGTACCTGCAAAATATCAGTGAGGCCCAGGCTAGCGTCGGTCCTGGTGCGCCTCAGATCGATAAGCTACGAGCTTTCTATAATCATCCGCTATTCATTGAAGCTAATGCAGATCACGTAGTACTTGCTCTGCGAGACTTAGGCACAAAGTTGACATCCACTCACCTCGTCTTTACAGCGCACAGTATTCCTGAATCAATGGCTACCAACGCCGCTTATTCTGAACAGCTACATGAAGCAAGTCGGCTCGTGGCAAGTGCAGTCGGAATGGAAAATTGGCATCTGGTTTATCAGAGCCGAAGTGGGTCGCCCTCTCAGCCATGGCTTGGACCGGATGTTTGCGAATTCCTGAAACAACTCAGCACTCGGGGAGTCTCGAACATTGTAATAGCGCCGATCGGGTTTGTGTCTGATCACATGGAAGTGATCTACGATCTGGATGTCGAGGCAAAGCAACTCGCAGAAGAGCTCAAACTTAATATGGGACGCGCAGCGACCGCAGGGACCCATCCATTCTTTGTGAAGATGATTCGTGAGCTGATAATGGAGAGGACTGATGGCGTGGCCGGCAGATATCTCGGCAGCCACGGAGCGAGCCATGATGTGTGTGATCCGCTGTGCTGCTTACCGAAGACTTGAGCCATGAGCAAAGGGCAAAGGGCAAAGAGCAAAGAGTTGCTCTTAGCTCTTAGCTCTTAGCTCTTAGCTCTTACCTTTATATGAAGCGCATTGTGATCATTGGTGGAGGCATTTCGGGACTGGCGGCAGCGCACCGCTTGACGGAATTGGGCCGCAGAGACGATACACCGCTTGATATCACGTTGTTCGAAGCCCACGATCGACTCGGTGGGATCATTCAGACTACACATCACGACGGGTTTCTTCTCGAGCGTGGACCCGACTCCTTTATTTCCGAAAAACCTGAAGCAGCAGCGCTGGCACAACGCTTAGGGATCGAGTCGCGCCTGATTGAAACAAATCCAAAATACCGTCGCAGCTTCATCGTTAAGAAGGGGCGGCTTCGCAAAGTTCCGGAAGGCTTTCAGCTACTGGCCCCCTCAAGGCTCTGGCCATTCATTGCTACTGACATTTTTAGTCTTGCGGGAAAGGTTCGCATGGCGGGCGATCTCTTCCTTCCTCGTGCAGGGACAAACGGAAGTGACGACGAATCTCTTGCCAGTTTCGTAACACGTAGATTGGGCAAAGAAGCACTGGATCGCATGGCTCAACCGATGGTCGGCGGAATCTACACCGCTGATCCAGACAAGCTGAGTTTGCGTGCGACGCTGCCGCGCTTTCTCGAAATGGAGCGCGAGCATCGTAGTATCATCCTCGCGATGTTCCGCAAGCGCCCGCAAAGCAAGTCGTCCGGAGTCAGCGGCGCGCGTTACAGTCTTTTTCTATCGTTTGATCACGGCATGAAGGTATTGACCGAGGAACTAACGCGCAACATCCTGAGCGCGGGCGTAAAGGCGAGATTGAATGAAAGAGTCAGCTCAATACAGCTTGAACCAGAGACCACTAAAGGAATAAATTCCTGGACCGTAGCGACAACTGCTGGTGAAACGGTTCGGGCAGATGCACTATGCTTTGCCGTACCCTGCTATACAGCAGCCGCGCTTATCCGACCCATTAATAATCAACTGGCCCAGCAGTTGGACCAGATTGCACACGCGTCCACTGCGACGATCAACTTCGCATATCGTCGCGCTGATATCCGGCATCCATTGGACGGATTTGGTTTTGTAGTTCCTATCATTGAAAAGCGTTCGTTGATTGCCTGTACTTTTAGTAGTGTGAAATTCGCTGGACGTGCGCCAGATGGTTACGTGCTGCTACGCGCCTTTGTCGGCGGCGCGTTACAGCCGGACATGTTTCAGTTAGACGAGACGGAAATGGTTAAGCGCGTTAAGACAGATTTGAATCACCTCCTCGGCATTCAAAGTGAGCCAGTCTTCGTGGAAACGGCGAAGTGGTCTAATTCAATGCCGCAATACGAGGTCGGACATCTCCACAGGTTAGCTTCGATTGAAAAGGAACTGGAGCAGTTTCCAACACTTGCTTTGGCCGGCAACTCTTATCGCGGAGCAGGCATTCCCGACTGCATCCGCAGCGGTGAATTTGCAGCCGAAAAACTATTTGACCTGGTTAACACTTCCCCCATTAAGGAGTCAGGCCATGACACAAGGTAGTCACGCTAGCAGCCATCGCTTGGAGATTGAACAAGAACTGCGTGAGATGAACGACGAATGGGTGAAAGCACTTGTTCGTCGTGACGGACAGATACTTGATCGAATAATGGCCGACGACTTCCATTTTGCGTATCCGTTGGAGGGCGACGATAAGGCGCAGTTCATAAGCGACGTAACTTCAGGAAACGTGCGAGTCGAATACTTGAACAGAGAAAATGTCACAGTGCGGATCTGGGGCAACACCGCAGCTCTCACAGCAAAGGACTCTGTAAAGTGGTTCTACCAGGGCCGAGAGTTTAGCGGGCACTACAAAGTTGTACAGGTCTATGCTGAGCGTGAAGGCCAATGGCGACTTGTGTTGGTTCAGGCGTGCCCGATCGGTTAACAGCAGACACGGGGACGCGGAGACACGGGGACGCGCGTCGGCTCTTAGTTCCTCGCTAGCGACTGTACCCATTCACTATTCGATTGCATCAGCGGACGGAAAGCTTCGCGCGGAACTGTCGTTTCGATGTGCATGTTGTCGTCCGTATTGATCCTGGCCCCAGCGACCGCCGACACTAGCTTTGACTCATCGCAGACATACCACGCGCGGATATCATTATCATTCTTTAACCCAACACGTTCCATCTCAGCAGTCATGCGCGGTTCGGTGAATCGCTGCGAAACCCTATCTAAATTCAGCGGTTGTTTGCTGCCAACCAGCAACAAATCCTTTCCCTTTGATACTCCGCCAACGCGAAACACCAGCACGTGTGGAAACACCTCCTGATAAGTAGCCAGCACTGACCGCAGAGTCTCAGTCGAAAGTTGATAGATCTGCACCCACTGAACAAAAACGCCGTCATCGTTCAAACGGTCGCGAGTCAGCTCAAAAAACTCTCGCGTAAATAAGTTCGCAACTCCCGGCACCCACGGATGGCTCGGTTCGCTGATGATAATGTCATAGTGTTTTGGTGTGACTCGGAGATATGTGCGTGCATCATCAATTATCAGGTTTAACCTCGGGTCTTCGAGTGGACGATTGTTAACGTGTTCGAAGTAACGCGACGCGGGAATGGTTGCACGTTCGAGTTCGACACAATCGAGTGATTCGATTGGTGATTGTAATATCGATCCGACAGTTACACCTGAGGCAAATCCTATTACCAATCCATTTCGCGTATTGGGTGCTACCAATAACGGCAGTTGCCCCAACATAACTTGGGTCGGCATGTCTTCACGGTCCGACGCGTTCGCTCTGCCATTAATCGCCAACCACGTCGTCTGCCAGTCCTTGCGCACACTGACCGTCGATGTGGTTCCCTCGTCGTACATAAGCAGCCGGTGAAACGCTGGTCCGGTTTCCACGCCAACCCCCTCGCGCGTATTCGCCAGTTGTCGTATCAAGCTGTCGTAAGCACCGACCGAGAGATCGGCCAGATTCATTGGCGGCGCACTCAAGAACACGAGGATTACCAAAAGTGCTGTCACGCCTACGGCAATACTTCGCTTCAATTGTGGATCATGAGCTGTTACGGCTGGTTTATATGCGACGCCCGCGACGATTACGCAGATCGCCGCACAAAGGAGTAGTGTGAGTCGCGTGCTGGTTTTCGGTATGAGGAGAAATCCCGTCGTAAACGCGCCGGTGATCGCTCCGATGGTATTAATCGCATAGCTGCGCCCTACAAGCGATACGGATGCAGTTCGTTCGGTACTGGCCCAAACCAACACGATTGGCATTACCATGCCCATTAAGAAGGCTGGAGCCAGGATCAATGTGCCTGCAGAAAAGATTTGTAAAAGGAGTAAACCACCCCACGACCCGACCCTAAACCGTAGTCCAAGTGTGACGAGAATCCCGGGAATGAAATTGATAGCTAATAAGCTGAGAAATAGACCAATGGCGGTCGCAAATTCCACCTTTAGAATCGCATCGCGAAGATTGTCTGAATAATCTTTGCGACCAACAATCCAAGCACCGCCAGCTAATCCAATTAAGAACAGGGCGACAACGATACTGAAAGCGTAGGTACTGGATCCGATGATCATTGTCAGTACTCTGGTCCAGGCCACCTGCGTACTGATAGTCACAAAGCCTGATACAAAAGCGCAGAACAGCCAAAACCGGTAATCTTTGATCCGCACAGCTTTGGCCGTTTCTCGCGTACCGGCATCATGAGCGTTCGCTCGTCCGGTGTCAGCCTGGCGATCAGCCACGATCGCGATCAGACCAACAATTACATTTAGTGTCGCCGTTAAAAGGATTGTTGACCTAACGCCAAGCGTAGGCAGAAAAATGAAACCGGCCGCAAGCGTTCCAAGGATCGCTCCGGCCAGATTGCATGCATACAGTCTCGTCACCGAGGTTGGGTGTCGCTTAACGGAGTGCAGTAAGGCGGCTGAAAGAACGGGAAGCGTCGCTCCCATCAGAGTGGTTGGCACTAGCAGCAGTGCCGCTGACAAGAGAAATCGCCACAGGCTGAAAATGAAGAAGCCTGGATGAAATTGTTGCCAGATAAAGGCGTAGACATTGTCCACCCAGGAAAAGAAAAACGGTACCAGCAAAGCGTAGGCGGCGATGCCTAATTCCAGCCATCCGTAGGCTCGAAGCGGTCGTAAGATGCGCGCGGCAAGGCGACCAGCAAGTGCGCTTCCCAAAGCGAGACCACCCATGAAGGCTGCCAGAACGGTGCTGACGGCAAGTGTGGTAGCACCAAAGACAAGTCCGAGCATCCGCGCCCATAACACTTCATAAATCAAACCCGTCGCGCCAGACAGAATGAAACAGATACTTATGAGGAGAATGAGAGAGGGCGAATAAGAAACCGGTAGGCTTTGCTGCCGGGCGACTGAAGTTTCCAACGGAGTTCCTTATCTATTGATCGTCTTATAAAGAGATTCTTAGCTTCAGATTCGCAAGCAGATCGCTTCGTCCTAAAAGTAAATCACATGTGAAGTTCGCCAGACAGCAGCTGGAATTGAGCCGGGAGCTGCAGCGGTCAGGAGTATCGCATAATCGGGTTCAGCTATTGGCCTATTTGGAATTCGCTTAGGTTCCTGCGAGACGGCTTTCACTGATATCTTTAGCCCAGTGACCAGGGCTAATCGTCTGAGACACCGATAAAGATGATCTATTCCCAAACCGAACGGTCCCACTTCATCGCCAACGACAAGTCGTACTTCTGCCCGCTCATCAATAAAGTGTTTGAGTAGCGACGCTGCCTGTACAACCCCCCGCTCAAACCTATTATTGACATCGTCAGCATCATCAGGAAGACATGTGTCGAGCACGATCGTGATTCGACGTTCATCTTCGGAAGTGAACTCGCGTACAGTTAGTCGCCGAGATCTAGCAGTCGCCTTCCAGTCGATGTGCCGCAGATCATCTCTCGGCTGGTAATCCCTCAGAGAGAAAAGATCATGACCCGCTCCGCGGCGCAAAGAAGCCACCCGCCCGGCATACATCGGTAGAAGATGCAGCTCATCACTGATGATCTCCGGTTTGGGATAGACGACGATATCGACGTTTCTCGCGCGCAACCGACGACGACGTCTGAAGAAACCGAATGGGAAACGTGTGGAGAGCTCAAAACCGTCGATCACCGCATGGCCGCGTTGCTGAAATGTTTGTTCCACGCGCTGTTCCGCAGCTGCATGATGAGGGACATAACTGAAGTATGCGAGCGTGCGTTTGTGATGTCGCTTCCATTTCCGCGTTGTAGAAAGATCCACATCAGCTCGCGGACCACGAGCTTCGACAAGAATAGAAAATGATGGCCAAAGACGTTTGGTGTTTCTGACCGTCACTATCACTGGTGCCGGTTCTCCGGCAAAGATGTGATCGGGAAAGCGGGCAGACACCGTCAAATCCCTTAAAGAGGTCCGCGCGGCCACCCATCCAACGAAAAGCGTGGAACACAACAACGAGAAGACGAGAAACAAAAGGTTGTTGGCAGTGTTCCAGGCAGCGAACCCAACCACGATGATAATCACCACGAACACTCCCCCACCGCTGGTGGGCTCAAAAGGAAAATCTATTCCCGCGATCTCCCGCCTTGCAGAGTGCGCCAGGGGAGGCACTATAAAAATCGTGAGTAGTGCAGCGATGAGCAATGACAAGACGGCCGCTGCTCCTGCCAAACCGTTTTCGCCGGCGCGCCTCGCGAGCACCGTCACCGCGGCGGCAGTTAATCCTGCGAGCACGAGTAAAACACCCAGTATTACGGGCGTGGTGTGTGACGTGCGCTGTCGGTTTAGAGTATCAACGGTTCCATTCCGTTCTATGTGTTCCGTCCCCATATCTTTAGTTTGTGCTCGAGTGACGCTACATCGCAATACTCGTGGAACGGTGTCATACCGCCGCGCGGTAGCGAGTGGTTGCGAAGTCATAATTTAATGCACAAAATTCCAGGTAGGAAGAGCCTTTACCCCGCTCATGATTCATCACACTGAAGCTTCAGTCCCACAATTCAAGTCGCGAAAAATTTCAGGTTGGGAAGGGTGGCTTGCCCCCGCTCACCTAGCTTTATCCGGATCCGAAAAAACACTCGACTACAGAACGGGAGCGAAGCGACCGATTTCAACCGACGGAATCGCCAATGTTAGTTCAATCGGGTCGCTTCGCTCCCGTTCTGTAGTTGAATCTCTCCGGGCACGAACTTATGCTTGCAAGCCACCCTTCCCAATGAAATTTTCCGCGACTTGAATCATAGCTTCGCACCCACCGCTATCGCGAGGTGGTACTGATTCCATTCCACTCAGATCCGCACACTACAAAGGAACACTCACGGTCTTGAGGATTTCGTGGAGAACCGCTTCGGCTTCTTCGCTTCGACGGAGGGATGATGAGAAGCGAGAGCTAACGGCAATTCGGTGGGCAAACACTGGCACTACGAGGCGTTTGATATCATCCGGAATGCAATAGTTTCGATCCTCTCCCAGCGCTATCGCCTGCGCTGCTCGGAATAGGGCCAGCGTTCCTCTTGGACTCACACCAAGGTCTAGCATCTCGGATTCGCGTGTAGCGGTGACGATGCGCATCAGATAAGCAACGAGTGAATCATCGACTGAAACACCAGTCACGGCTCGCTGAAGCTCTACCACTTCATGCCCGCTCATCACCGGCTCGAGTTCATCGAGCGGATCTGCGTATTCACGATCGCGCAAGATTCGCTCTTCATCCGCCGGTTCGGGATATCCAATACGTAGGCGCAACATGAAGCGATCCAGTTGTGATTCGGGTAATGGATAAGTTCCGTGATGCTCGATCGGGTTTTGGGTCGCAAGAACGATGAACGGTGCGGGTAAATGATGCGTTACCCCTTCAACCGTGACGTGGCGTTCGGCCATCGCTTCCAGCAGAGCTGATTGTGTTTTGGGTGTGGTTCGATTGATCTCATCTGCCAGGACAACGTTAGCGAAAACAGGACCAGGCTTCCATTCGAAGACCCCGCTGTGCTGGTTATAAACCGAAAGACCAATTACATCCGAAGGAAGCAAATCTGATGTGAACTGAATGCGCTGAAAGCTGCAATCGAGAGCCCGAGCAAGCGCGTGTGCCAGGGTGGTCTTGCCAACACCAGGAACGTCTTCGACCAACAAATGACCGCCGGAAATGAGGGTTACAATGGCGAGCCGAATAGCTTCCGGCTTGCCTTTTATAACCGTTTCGACTGCTTTTTGGAGCCGTTCGATCTGCTCGACCGCACTGGCGGTTCGGGTGCTGGTAATGGTTTCGACGTTCCGCATACTAAAACCGCTTGCATTCTACATGCTGAGCGTAGTCGTGTCAGTACCGTAGAATTACGAACCGTTTACCATAGATGCGATCTACTTTAGCTTGAGGTTGCCAAACCAGCTAGGGTTTTGTGAAAAATTAGATGTCGGACACCACGTCGCTGAAGCGTGACTACTCCCGCTGTGACGGTGGAGCATCATGTAGTAGACTTAAGCGCTGGTAATGATCCGGTCCAAAACGAGCGAATTAGGAACTTCTTAGTTGGCGCTTCGTGTAAGGGCTCGGAGGAGGCAATTATGAAACCCCTAAAGAAACATCGAAACCAACGAGGTTTCTCGCTTATTGAATTGATGATCGTTATCGCGATCATCGGCATCCTCATCGCCGTCGGCGTCACCGGATGGCGCGCAGCCGTTAGAGCCGCGAACGAAGCAGCAGCTATTAAGACGCTGCGCTCCATAGCTGAGCAACAGATGCTTTATTACAACTCGCACCAGCGAAGCGCTTTCGGAACATTCGAGGAGATGCTCAAAGAGAACTTATTGGACACACGTTTTAACAGTTCAACTCCCATTGTTGACGGCTACGTTTACACAATGAAGGCCATTCCCAGATCAACGAGTCAACAGGCCGGATACACCATCAACGCTGATCCACAGGTTACTGAAGGCGTCGCTGCAACTGGAAAGAATCATTTCTATTTGGATTCTGACACCAACACGATCCACGTCAACTCAGCCCAGCCGGCGAGCGTAACCGATCCTCCAATCGGACAATAGACAACCAAAAAGCCATCCACAGATTACGCAGATTACACAGATTCAGAAACTCAAACAGCTAACTCGACGCATTTGTAACCCTGAATTCCCGCGTCAACTTGGCTTATTAGGGTTCTAAATCTGTTTAATCTGCGTAATCTGTGGATGGCTTTTTGGCTCGTCTCGCGTTCTCGATCATTTGAAGCAATCGCGGAACATCTTCAGACGTAACAATCGGTAGATCGTCGAGCTCCAGATGTATCGGCAAGTTGGACCGCCACGCTTCAAACTCCTCACGCGTCCTCCGACTGTCTCGATTAAGTGATGAAACGTACAGCACGTCACTCTTTTGCAGCGCGTCGCGTGCCGATGCTTTCACCTTACCTCCTTCAGAGCGCGCACACATGATTGCCAGATCAGCATCGACGTATTCTAGAAAACTGTTGCCCTCAATGATGACACCGGGTGCGCTTACGCGGGCGATTGCTTCTTTAATTCCCTGCTCTACTTGTTCGTCGTTGACAATGACCCAGTGAACATTGGTCGCTCCAGCATCCCAGAAGCGACCTGTGTCTTTACCTCGCTCGTAGTTTGCCTCGCGACCCGATCTGACAACTGGTTCGTCGCCAATCAAGTCACTAACACAGCAAGCTAAAGGATCCTTGCCGCACGAACGGTAATGCCCTCGACTTAACTTAATGGCTTCCCAACCATGCAACTGGTTTAGCAGCTCGCACACCAACGTGGTCTTCCCAACGTTCGATGAGAATCCACTGACGGCTACGATTGTTGGTCGACCGTTTTTCATGTTCGAAGAGATTGGATTCTAACCTGATCTCAATCGAGGCAGCGACGGATGGCACGCCTTACCACTTCCGTCGATGCGCCAAACACCAGATGCGACGCGAGTGCATAAGCATGGAAGATCGTGCGTTGATGTTCCGTTTTTGTCCATACGACTCCTATACTCTTGTGCTTTCCGACACTACATTACGGAAAAAACATCAAAGATCGGTGCCGGACGACTTACAAAACCTTAGCTCAGAATCTTGTATTGACAACAATGAAATTAAAGCTGACGTGATTACTGGCAGCGTCGGACTTGCTCTAATGATCTTCCTGTACGTATTCATGCAAGGCATCATTATCGGAGCCAAGGTGCCTAACGATACCGCGGAAGGCACCTTAAGTAAGATCTGCGCGGCGTTCATTGTCCCGCTCGATACTTCTGCATTCAAACGAACATGCCGGCATTTCCAAATTGGGACGATTCAAGCAGACTCCCAGATTCATTGACAACAAGAAAGATGAGGTGTATATGCTTCCGACGTTCAAGCATTCAAGCTAAGTTATCCCGTGTCGCAGCCGCATCATGCGAATCGGCCCAGAGGGAGGTTTTATGAAGCGAAGGTTGAACTTTCGAACCGCAGTTTGGACCACTTTCAGTGCTGTCGCCTTACTCAGTCTCACTGCAAGCGCCGGCGCAATTCAAGGTGATAAAAAGATCCGACTATTAGACGATTGTGATCCAACTACTTTCAACGCAATACTCGGCGATGGTGCATGCGTTGGTAATGGACACACAACTTTTGCGGCGTTCATCGAGGAATTAGAGAATACGCAAGATGCACATGCTTGGCGGAACCAACCAAGTGCAATGCTGATTAATGTAGGACGGCCCACATTCGTCGAGAACCGCGGCGGTGAGACTCACACCTTTACACCTGTCGCGCAATTTGGTGGCGGATTCGTTAACGAGCTTAACGGTATCTCGGGCAATCCGGTACCTGCTCCCGAGTGCCTCAACTTCGGCTCCATCGTTTTCATCGACGCCGGAGGAACTGAACAGGGACCGACCGCCGGTTCTGCACAACTAGCAGTCGGCACACATCGGTTTCAGTGTTGCATTCATCCCTGGATGCGTACTGTGATCGAAGTCCACGACCCGGGTGCGAATGCGAGCTCGTCTAACGCAGCGTCCGACAACCATCATGGTCACTGATCGATAGCAACTCTTGTTGCAGAAGGAGGCGACGCCTAACAGTGTCGCCTCTTTTGCATTGATCCACTGTTGACTTTTACTATTCAGTACCATTTGCGGTAGCAAATGGTCGTCCTTAATCAGAACTTGGCCATTCGCTATCGCGAATGGTACTGAATAGTTTGCATCCAACCCTCATATGACTTTCACTAGACGTGACTTCCTGGCAATCACAGTGGGTTCCGCTGCGCTCGGTACCGCGTGTCACCGTCTTGGTGATCTGGAGATTGCGAGTGATGGCAGGCTTACCGCACGTCCACGAAACGGTGTTAAGACAACTGGCTCTGGTCAGATCAAGCTGGGGTTAGATGTCGAGCGCGACGCGATCCTTCAGATTCCTAGAAACGGCGGCCAAGCTCCGCTGCCCTTGCTCGTTCTGCTTCACGGTGCAACCCAAAGTGCGGAAGACATGTTTTGGTATTTCGGATCGGCACACGAAGAGGCGGGAGTTGCTGTGCTTGCACCAAACTCGCGCGATACTACGTGGGATGCTATTGGCGGAAGTTTTGGACCCGATGTCGCATTATTAAATCGTGCACTTGATCGCGTATTCGAAAAAGTTGGGGTCGATCCAGCACGCCTCTCGATCGGTGGATTTTCCGACGGCGCCACATATGCACTAGCGCTCGGACTGACAAACGCCGATCTCTTCAGTAGCGTCGTCGCGTTCTCGCCGGGTTTTCTAATCAACGTCTATCCACATGGACGGCCGCGCTTCTTCATCTCACATGGCACGCGCGACCATATTCTTCCGATAGATCGTTGTGGTCGTCGACTCGCTGCTGGTTTGATATCAAATGGATATGACGTGAAGTTCCGGGAGTTCGACGGCGATCACGAGATCCCGCCAGAAGTTGCGCGTGAGGCTTTGAAGTGGGTGGCAGGCACGTAAGCAGATCCACCGATTTCCACAGATTACACGGATTAGGAGCCAAGGCAGACAAGTTGAATGATTAAGTCCCTTGATTAAAGCGGGCTAACCAAACTCAACTTCTGTGGATGGTTTATCGTTAGCGGGAGAGTTTCTGGTGATGTTTCGCTGCATCAACTACCGCTCGAATCGCATCGATTACTACCTGCGGTTCGTCGAGTTGGATGTGATGACCGCTGTTCTCTGCAATGAGCAATTTGCTGTTGCGTGAGAGATTGATGAATTCCAACTTCTGTTGTCGCTTCTCATCGCTAATACGTTTCCACTCCTCTACAGATAAGCCGCCAATCGGGTCGCCGTATTGAAACTTTGGTAGCAGCACAATGAGTGGTCGGTCGCCGAGTGGGAAGGATTGCTTAGCTCGCGCCAAATACATTTCTTTAAACTCTTCAGCTAGAAAACCTTCACTTCCCGCAGCCCTGGGTGGTTGAGACAACGCCCAAACTCGCATCGCCTGATTAGAGGCAGGTAATTTGTCGAACGGTGCTCTAATCTTCGGAGGACCAGACTTCTTCAATTGACTTTGAAACTGATCGATCGCTTCCTGCGTGGCAGGTTTAGGTGGGCTCGTCTTCAACGTTTGGACCGGAGGAATAGTCACCGCACGCGCGACTTCTCGCATTCTCACCGGCTTGCCCTGAAAGAACAAAGTGGAATCCTCGTGGGTGGAATCGACAAGCACGATTCCTGCAACCTCAGACGGATACTCTGCTGCATAAACTCTTGCTAGTAGACCACCCAATGAATGTCCAACTAGTATATACGGCGCTTTGATACGCGCGGTCTTCAACAAAGTGTGAAGCTCGTAGGCATCTTGCCTCATTGTTCGTGGGACCGGACCGGGATCGCTCCACGCGAACCCAGCAAAATCATAACTACATACGCGTGTGAAGCGAGACGCGTCTGGTTGAACGAGACCCCAATCGAATGAGAAATCACCGGCGCCGGGTATCAGTACTACTGTGGGTTCGCCTTTGCCGGTGCAGTTGAGATGTAAGCGGTAACCACCGATATCTACCTGCTTACCCGGAGGAGCAATATTCTCTTGCGCAACTGCTGACGACGATAGCAGCAACAAAAGTGCTAAGAATGTGAGTCTTAGAAACATTGCAGGTTGCCGATTGTCGATTGCCGATTCCGATTGCCGTTAGAGTCGGGCAATTGAATCAACTCCGCGTCCCCCTCTCTCCGCGTCCCCCTGTCTCCGCGTCCCCGCGTCCCCCTGTCTCCGCGTCTCCGTGTCCCCGCGTCTCCGCGTCCCCGCATCCCCGCATCACCGCGTCCCCGCGTCCCC
>DATBSH010000017.1:0-5965 GCA_036559885.1 Pyrinomonadaceae bacterium | reverse complement strand
CTTAGAATGCGTATCCCTCGCCCCCCGCTTATAACGCATCACCGAGCCTTCCCCTGGGTTCTGTTCTGTCACCTAGGAGAAATTCCGTGGAGTCGAGCGGTAACGGTAACGGGCACCACCGTGTTGGTGCTCCCATCGTTGTCGATGCTTTGATGGCGCCCTGGGACTGGTCATCCTCACATGATGAACACTTTGTACAGTTTTACGAGCAAGACGACTCTATCGTTGATGCGCTCTGCCGGTTCGTCAGCGCTGGTTTCGACGGATCTGAGACAGTTATTGTCGTCGCAACGGATGACCATCTGAATGCGCTTAACAGTCGTCTCTGTGAACGAGGCGTTGATGTCGTCGCCGCCATAACCACCGGACAGTACGTCACCCTCAGTGCGGAAAAAACTCTCGCTCATATAAAGAACAACGGTCACGTATCTTCTGATTACTTTAACAACTTGGTTGGTGGGGCGATCAGGGAGAATAGTTTGAGCGGTCGCCGCGTGCGTGTGTTCGGTGAGCTGGTCGCATTGCTTTCCGCCGAAGGTAATATTGAAGCAGCAGTTCAACTTGAGAATCTGTGGAACGATCTCAAGTTGAAGCACCCGTTCTCACTGTTTTGTGTATATCCTATGCAGGGCCTCAGCCCCGATTCACTCGAGGCCGTGTGCAATACTCACTCTCACATTATTCCAGCTGAGAGCTTCACTACCCTACCCACAGGTAAATCGCAGTCGCGCGCCATTGCGGTGTTGCAGCAGAAAGCGTTGCTCCTTGAAACCGAGGTAAAAGAACGGCTGAAAACAGAAGAAAGTTTAAGGCTCGCCAAGGAACAGTTGGAGAATCAGATACTCGCGCTGGGCCGATTGATAACGAGCGAACAACTTGCTCGCACTGAAGCCGAGACAGCTAACAGAATGAAGGACGAGTTTCTGTCAACAGTCTCGCACGAACTACGAACTCCGCTTAATGCAATCATCGGTTGGGCCCACATGTTGCGTCGTGGTCAGCTCGACATTGAAACCAAGACACGTGCGTTTGAAACGATCGAGCGCAATGCGAAATCGCAGGCACAATTGATCGAAGACATTCTCGATGTGTCGAGAATGATTAGTGGCAAGCTGCGGCTGCAGATGACGCCAGTTAATCTTGTCTCTGTTATTAATACCGCAGTTGACGCGGTTCAGTTGGCCGCGAGCTCCAAGGATATTGATCTTCAGGTAACTCTTCGCGGCTCATATCATGTCATGGGCGATGCCAACCGGCTTCAACAAGTCTTTTGGAACCTACTCTCCAATGCTATTAAGTTCACCCCAGCAGGTGGACGTGTCGATACACGCTTTGAAGGCGACGCCTCAAACGTGCGGATAACCATATCGGATACCGGACAGGGCATCACTGAAGAGTTCTTGCCGCACGTCTTTGAACGATTCCGGCAGGCTGATGGGGCGAGTACTCGCCGACATGGTGGACTCGGTCTCGGTTTGGCACTCGTCAGGCATTTAGTTGAGCTCCATGGCGGAACAGTAAGCGCAAACAGTAAAGGAGAAGGCTACGGTGCAGCTTTTATCGTCGAACTTCCACTTGCGCCTGACAAACACGTCGAGCAGTTGGGGTTTTTTAGCGCAATCAAACGTTTGCAGGACCCAAGCTTACTCAGTGAGGCGTCTTCATCGCGCGCGGCTCTGGAGGGCCGGCGAGTATTGATTGTCGACGACGACACTGACACATTGCGCATGCTAACGCTGACGCTTACGACTCAGCTCGCCGAGGTTGAGCCGGCTTCGTCAGCCGAAGAAGCGCTTGAGATACTTAACTGGTACCAACCGGATGTAATCGTTCTCGACTTAGCCATGCCGCGGCAAGACGGTTACTCACTTATTCAACGAATCAGGCACGATGAGCAATCGATAAATCGGAACGTGCCAGCCATAGCTTTGACTGCGCAGGTGAGAGTTGAGGACCGAGCTCGTGCACTTTCTGCTGGCTTTGATATGTTTGTTCCCAAGCCAGTCGAGTCGGATGAATTGATTATCGCAATCAGCAACCTTACCGGACCGTCCACAGTTTCCTGATGTGATCGCCTTCGTACTTGTGCCGCGTGTTCAGGACCATCCCTGTTTCTTGATCCTCTGACAGTGTTTACAAAGAGTCTCGGTTGACGACGGCCCAGTGTCTTTGTTTCCAGACTTGCTTCCCTCAGAAACAAAAGGACGAATTCTTAGGCCACAAAGCGTGTAATTTCCGCGCTCGGCCAGCAAGTGGTAAATCTCTCCTTTCGTTATCTTCGTAAACATAGTTAGCGTAGGCTGCCCGACAGCCTCATTAAACGTCAGCATGTGACTCCCGTCGTTCACTCTTGGACCCTGCCTACTGGTCGGATACGGACCAGCGCACTGACTGAAATCGAAACATCCTAAACTGCCCGTCCAATGTTTACTGTACAGAAACCTCCCAAAAGCGTGGTCCATCTGTCTGTCCTTTGAAAAACCGCAAACCTAGTGCCGTAAATGCACTGAATCTGTTCCGAGCAATTGACAGGTCGATCGGCTGGTTGCTAGATCAAGAGTGTACGATCAAGTTATTTCCAATCCGCCGCGCGGGGTTATCCATGAAAATTAGATATGCTTTGCTTCTGCTGTTAATGATAACTGTGTTCTCCACACGCCCTCATTCGGGCTCAGCAGCGCAGACGTCATCGGAAAGCGTAAAAGGGAATTGGGCCGGCACTTTATCAATAGCTCAAACTCAACTTCGGCTCGTCTTGAGGATCTCAGAACAATCCGACGATAAACTGACGGCGCAGTTGGATAGCATCGACCAGCCAAACGGCAACAATCTGACGGTAGACACGATCACCTTTCAGAAGAACACTCTTCACTTTGAAATGAGCGCGTTGATGGTTGTTTTTGATGGCACGCTCAATCAGGGCGGAGACGAAATCAGTGGGACATTCACTCAAGCGGGCAACTCATTTCCGTTGATATTCAAAAAAGAGGGCGTGGCGAGAAGTCGCACTCCTGTTCGTCGTGGTCAGGTGCAACTGATGCCGTGCGACAATCCGTCTCTCACCAGCGATGCGCTCTGCGGTACTTATGAGGTGTATGAAGACCGCGCGCAGCGCAGCGGACGAAAGATCTCCCTGAATATCTTGTTGCTTCCTGCGACGGGTAAGGCCGGACCTGATCCGCTTTTCTACCTCGCAGGCGGACCTGGCGCGGCCGCAACGTCCTATGCACGCGAGAAGTTCTTTGACAGGTTCCGACGCAATCGAGATGTTGTTTTAGTCGATCAACGCGGAACAGGTAAGTCAAATCCTCTAATCTGCGGTTTGACCGGGACACAGAGCGACATGCGCGGATATTTTGGTGAGGTTTTCCCGCCTGACAAAATCAGAGCGTGCCGTCTTGAGCTCGAAAAGATCGCGAACCTAAAGCTCTACACTACGCAGATCGCTATGGACGATCTTGATGACGTTCGCGCAGCCCTTGGATATGAGCGCATCAATGTTTACGGAGGCTCATATGGTTCAACGGCTGCTTTGGTTTATTTGCGACAACATCCTGACCGGGTGCGAGCCGCCGCAGTGTTTGGTGTGGCGCCACCGGATGCGAAGATTCCTTTGACGTTCTCGAGAACTGTGCAGGACGCAGTCAATAATCTCTTCGCGGACTGTCAGGCCGACACTGCTTGTCATGCTGCTTATCCGAACGTTGCCGCGGAGTTTAAGACAATCATGGCGCTGTTTGATAAAGGCCCTGTTCAGGTCACGGCGACGAATGTTTATACGCGTCAGGAACAACAAGTAACTGTGACCCGAGATGCATTTGTCGATAGCATTCGGCAAATGTTGTATGTACCCAATGCAGCGGCTGCACTGCCTGCCTTGATCCATCTCGGCGCGAAGGGAAATCTTGGTGCGCTCGTCGGGACCGCATTTCAAGTGGTGTCGCAGATCGATAGCAGAATCAATCGAGGTATGCAGTTCTCCGTGATCTGTGCTGAGGATGTTCCATTCATCACTGAAGACGAAGTAAAGCGCACGAGCGAAAACAGTTTTTACGGAGATGCGCGCGTGCGACCCACGATGCGAGCCTGTAGTGAGTGGCCGCGCGGCTCGGTTTCGCCCAATTTTCTGGATCCGGTTAAAGCTGAGGCCCCAGTGCTGATGATCTCCGGTCGACTCGACCCTGTTACACCGCCGTGGGTAGCGGAAAAGACAGCGAAAGCTCTGGCGCATGCTCGAATGGTAGCGATCCCAAACGGCACACATTCAAGTTATGACTGCGTCGAGAACCTGTTTGCCGAGTTCATCGATAGCGGAAAGCTCGAAGGCCTGGATACAACATGTGTAGATACGATTAAGAGACCGCCGTTTACAATCCTGCCGCAGTGATCTTCGACACGGATGAATTCAAAAGAGCTCCAGAAATTGCCTGGCGCACGTAAAGCCGCGATGCCGCGGTTCGTTCGGCCACAGCTGGCCACACTAGTCGAAAAGCCGCCAAACGGTGACGAGTGGTTGCATGAGCTGAAGTTTGATGGCTATCGAATGCTTTGTCATTTGAACCGCAAAGAAGTGACCTTCTGGAGCCGAAATGGCAAAGACTGGACGGAGCGTTTTCCCAATATTGCAAAAGCAGTGAACGGACTTGGAGTTTCGACCGCAATTCTAGATGGTGAGATCGTCGCGATAGATAAAGCAGGGCGCACGAGCTTTCAAAAGTTACAGCAATCCTTCGGAAGCACCGGGGATGCAGGTTTAGCATTCCACATTTTCGATGTGATTTATCTTGAGGGATTCCTTCTCACCAGAATCCCTTTGATCGACCGAAAGGAAACACTCGCAAAATTATTGAAGTCAGAAACGAAGCGCAGTCCCTTACGGTATAGCGACCACGTCAAGGGAAATGGTGCAGCATTTTTTAAACAGGCCTGCGATTATGGAATCGAGGGGATCGTTTCAAAACTGGCGAACTCCTTTTACGACTCGACACGCAGCAAAAGCTGGCTGAAAGTGAAGTGCCTGAGACGACAGGAATTCGTAATCGCCGGTTACACGATCTCCGACAAAGGGTTGCCAGGTTTTGGGTCCTTAATCCTCGGCGTTTATGACAAGGGAAAGCTGGTGTATGCGGGTCGTGCGGGCACTGGCTTCACCATTCAGCAGCGCGTTACTCTGCGCAAGAAATTGGACCCGCTTGTACAGCCATCCACGCCCTTCGCGGTGAAACCAAAGGATCCGGGCTTAAAACGCGCCGTCTGGACCAAACCCAAGTTGGTCGGTGAAGTGGCATTCACGGAATGGACCGACGAAGGTTCGGTCCGCCATCCTTCATTCCAGGGATTGCGAGAAGACAAGAAGCCGAGGGACGTTGTACGTGAGGAACCGGTGGCTTGATTATTCGGGCTTATTAGATTCGGGGTTGCCGCTTGTTGTGAGGCGTGATCACTGAACCACGTGGCAATAGAGTCAGTACCGAAACGCGATAGCGTCGGGTCCGTTTGATCGTGACATGCTAAACAACTTCTTTCAGAAATCGGTCAACCAAATGTCCGATACGCTTTAGCTTGTCGTTGTGATGCGTTACATGTGACTTCTTTCAGGAAACGCGCCGCGGTGACAATTAGGGATTCCTAAAAGAAGTTGAATCTAACGCATCACAACGACAAGCTAAAGAGGCTCTTGCAAAACTCAGATCTCTGGCATGGAGTCAGGACCACCTCGCGGTAGCGTTCGTGTGAATTCGTGGATCTTTTTTTCGCGCGGAAAAACGATCCACGAAACCACACGAAATAAACACAAAAGCACTCTTGGTCTTACTTCGTGTCAGTTCGTGTGAATTCGTGGATCTTTTTTTCGCGCAGAAGAACGATCCACGAAACCACACGAAATAAACACAAAAGCACTCTTGGTCTTACTTCGTGTCAGTTCGTGTGAATTCGTGGATCGGAGTGGGTGCGAAGCCTCTCA
>DATBSH010000016.1:0-6260 GCA_036559885.1 Pyrinomonadaceae bacterium | reverse complement strand
TTGGGCTTGCCGGGCGAAAATCACAGGAGGAACCGAGTGTTATGGTGATCGTTATTATTACGACCATCCGAATAACCTCAGTCTTGAGATGTCAGTTTAACAATTCTTGGTTGTTTGATGAAGGACATTCCGACTGTGGTTGGTGTCCTTCCCGAGGGACTGTATAGTTTGCGAACGGTGACCGAATCCTCCCTGCGTTAGCATTTAAGGCAGCGACGCAAACTAACAGTTTGCTTTACGGTTCATTGTTCGTAGCGCAATACCATTCCATCGCCACCAACAGCCCAACCGACCTTCTTAACAAAATACAAACCGTAAAGATTCTGTTTGGTGCCTGCCTCCTGTTCGATCCAGTTCAAGCCAGCATCATCGGTGCGCAGGATTGTGCCGCCACGCCCGACCGCCCACCCGTTATCATCGCTAACGAACTGCACGTTCAAGATTGTCGAACGCGTTTTTGCTTCGACCGGCGTCCAGGTCACACCGCCGTCCGAAGTTCGCAGGATAGTGCCCCGTTCGCCGACAACTAGGCCTCTCTTGTCGCTACGGAAGTCTATGTGGAAAAGCGTAGCGGTAGTGCCAGAATCTTGTTTGGTCCAAGTTTGCCCACCGTCAACCGTCGCCAGAATCGTGCCCTCAGCCCCAGAGATCCAGCCGCGCTTGTCGTTGGCAAAATCAATGTGAATAAGTTCCAGGCGGCTCGGCGCGCGCTGCCGCTGCCAGGTTTCGCCTGCGTTGTCTGTGTAGAGCAGTATACTGTCGATGACACGCTCACGCTTACTAACGGAGCCCACCACCCAGCCCTTCTTCTTGCTTGAGAAACGAACGCTGTAGAGTTCCACCTCGGCGCCATCAAACTCGCGCGGCGGAAAGCGACGCACTTCGCTCCAGCGCACGCCATTGTCATGAGTTGCAAATATGGCGTTGCCAGCAATCAGGAAGCCAGCGTCCTTGTCGCGGAAGTAGATGTCATTGATTCCGGCTGTTGTTTGTACTACCTGCCTGACCCAGCTACGGCCTCCATCTTCAGTTCGGCTCAGAAAACCATTGTCTCCGCCAACCCAGCCTCGTTTGCTGTCAAGAAAATAAACGGTATTCAAGTCCTGGCCCGGTGGCGCGACCTGTGTTGCAACCCATCCCTGTTGACTCTTGATCGGCGCCGAGACGAAGAACACGAAAAGAGCTGCCATGATCAGTTGCCGCCGCGCTTGATTCTCCATAGATCGACTCCGGCTTTTATTATCGAAAGATTGCATTGATTGATGATGACTCTTCTTTTGGTGCGTGGATAGAGTCGGTAAGCATACCCTGCTCGTATTGACCAGGCCTGAATATTCTTAAATGGAATCTGTGCAGAATTTGTACCCTAAGTGCACAGCCTAAGACAAGACTAAGCATGAAAACCAACAAAGGCCACGCGCTTCGCATGGAAACGCGTGGCCCCCGGGGTCCTCTCAGCACTCCCCTTGTCCTGCTAATTCGCTGCGTTGACTCGATAGATTCTTCCCTCGAGCACTACCACCACACGTTCGCCTAACGAGAAGAACTCTGCAAGCCGAGGCTTTTGTTTCAGCAGCGTGAAGTATTCTTCACTGCCAAACTTAACTACCGTTTCGGGCAGCTTCGTGCCGGGTTTGACCTCCGAGTCAGTCCACACACCTTCGAGCAGGTAAAACGTCTTACTGCCAACAGTCCTGATGGCATAAGACGCGCTATCCTTTTCAACTTTCAGCGTCTCCTGCTGTTCACGCGCGCGTTTGCTTTGCTGCACCGCACCCGCGCCTGTCGTTACCCTGGCCTCAGCTGCTTTTGGAGCCGGAGCATTGGAGAAGACCTGTGCTGAGCTAAACCCTCTGTTGTTCATTGGTAAGCTGGTAACGTCGCGGGTCACAGCTCCTGGCTCGAGCGCGAGATAAGAGGTGTAAGGCGTTACGATCCCATACCGTGTTCCCAAGTCAACAATCTCGTCGCGCAACTCCTGCTGCTCGCCGTTCGAGCGAACCTGTTCCATGAGCCAGCCGACACGGCGTGTTGCCCACAAACGAGGCAGAAAGTCGTTTTGATCCTCGCGCATGGCAAACCGAAGATTGTTGTAGAAGAACCTCTTGGTGGTGCCGTTCGCGTTGCCGGCCAGCTGCAATCTGACAAAGTCCATGTCGATGGGGTTCCGATAGCGGCCAATAAGCGTAATTTGCGAGCCTCGGAACAAATCCGGGAGCACCCGAGGATAAACCAGATCGGTTTCAACTCCTGCCATGTCAAGTTTCAAATCTGTTAGCACTGGATAGTTAACTTTCGCAAAGAAGTTCGAGACCTTAACCTCGAGGTCTTCCTTCGGTTCGATATAGTCGGCGACGCCGCCATTCTCTGCCGCCAGTTTGTCCAACAAGGCAGTATTGACATCGTAGCCAACGCCAAACGTGAACAGACGCAGTCCAAGTGTTCGCGCGGTGCGGGCGCCGCCGATTATTTGGTCGGGGTTTGTTATGCCGACGGTTGGTAAACCGTCAGTCATGAAAACGATCATCTTCGGACGATTGTTTGATTCAAACTGCTGCATTGCGCTCTGCAGCGCCTGATTGATGTTTGTGCCGCCCACCGGCCGCAGCGATTGAGCAAAGGCTTCACCGCGTTTCCGACCCTGATCATCGGCGGCGATCATCCTGTTTTCCATTAGCCGCTCTTCGCCCGCAAAGGAGACTATGTTGAATCGATCCTGGGGCCGAAGAATTCGAACCCCGTAGAGCAAAGCTGCGCGTGCCTTCTCCATCTTGCCCGCTTCCGCCATCGAGCCCGAGGTGTCCAACACAAAGACGATGTCCTTGGCGGTATATTCCTGTTCGGACCAATCGTCTTTGGGTGAAATCATCAGCAGGTAATAGCCATCTTTGCCGGGTTCACGATGAGTCAAAAGAGTTACACCGAAATCTTCGCGTGATAGCCCATAAAATAACTGGAAGTCCTGTGGATCTTTGCCAGCTTCAAACGTGACGGTGGAACGGCGATCGCCGTTTCGTTTAATCTCAACCTCATGAGTCGGTGAATAGATGTTGCGCAGCGGTTCCTTACTCTCGAGTTCAATTCGACCCGAGACAGTGCCAATCTGCGTCGCCTGTCTACCGGTTCCCAGCGGGTAACGATACGCAACAGTGCCTGACTCCGCTCGCAGGATCTGGGAATAGGTGATTTCGAGTTTCTTATCCGAATGGGGTGGGATCGGGAAAATGCTTGCTTGGAAAAGATCCTTGCCGGCGTATTCAAGCAAACCCGGGTCGCGTTGGCGCCGGACTATCTCGTCGTATATGCGACGGGCTTCTTCGCGAGAGCGTACCTCGCCCACAAGGCGGCGGTCGCCGTCCCAGATCGCAAACTCCGTAATTGATGCCTGCTCGGGGATCGGAAAGAAATAGGTCCCCTCCAGAATCGCGTTGGTATCGTTCCTGAAAATCTGCTCCACGTGCGTAGTAGCTACCTGTGACGCGATTTTTGTATCTATTTTGATAGATTTGATAGGAAGCGAGCGGGGCAACGGGGGCATTGGACGAGAGGGCTCCGGACAACGGTCACAAGGTCCGGGCACAATTACCCCTTGTGCTGACGCGGCGGCCGCAATTGCCAATAAAAGTGGAACCGAAAGAAGCAAAAATCGAAGTTTTAAGGCTCTCATAATCTCCTCACTCACACTACGCGAAAGTTTACCGCCTTGCTCGAGAGGTAGAACGGATTACGGGCCGTCCTCTTGCGACACTAATCAAAAAACCTGCGGAATATTTAGGAAACCTAATAAAGATCCCGCAGTCGCCGGTTTGAAAGCAACATTGCGGTCGCAAAGATCGCGATGACGAGGCCGCCGGTCGCAAGCGTGTGCGCCACCCCGAAGCGTTGAGAGGCCGAGCCTGCAATGATGTTGCCGATTGGCATCGTGCCCATGAAGGAAAGGATGAACATACTCATAACACGGCCACGCATTTGGTCTGTTACAAGTTTCTGAAGCAGGGTATTGACTACCGCGACGGAAGTCACGAGGGCGAACCCAAGACCAAAGAGAGATAGGCACGAAAAAACGAAGCGGGTTGAGAGCGCAAAAGCGATGACACAGATACCAAAGCCGAGACTTCCTCCCAGCACCACCCATCCTTTTCTGCGAAAGTCGCCAAGCACTGTTAATAATGCGGCTCCGCAAAAAGCGCCTATGCCCGCTGTGCCCATTAACCACGCGAGCCCGGTTGCCTCCAGGTGAAAAACGTCACGCGCATAAATTGGAATCAATGCAAAGTAGGGGGCGCCAAACAAGCTATTTACGGACGAGATCATCAGCAACGAAAAAACGCGTGGTCGATTTCGCACATAAACAAAACCCTCAACCAGATCTCGCCAAAGCGCCCGCCGATCTCCCACTGGATGCGAAGGACTCGGTACATGCATGCCGGGCTCAACGCGCACCATCGCGAGACTGACCACGACGGCGATAAAGGAGAGACCGTTCGCGATGAAGCATCCGGGCAATCCAAACAGTCTGAAGCCCAAGCCGGCGAAAACCGGTCCTACTACGCGAGAAAGTTGGAATTGCGATGAATTCAATGCGATCGCGTTGGCAAGGTCTTCCCGCCCCACAAGATCAAAAGTAAGGGCGAGATAGGAAGGACTGGCGAGCGCCATACAACAGCCGGTCACAAAAGAAAAACCCAACACCATCCATCTGTTGACAGCGCCAACCCAAACAATGGTCCCCAGCGCGAGCGCAGCCAGACCTGCGACTACCTGCGTGTAAATCAGCAGCCGGCGCCGATCGACGAGATCAGCGAAAACCCCGCCAACAAGAGTGAGAACAAATCCCGGCGCGGTGGCCATGAAGGCATCAAGCCCCAACCAGAATGCTGAATTTGTTAACTCGAGAACAAGCCAACCCTGGGCTACCGCCTGCATCCAGGTGCCTACGTTTGAGAGGAACGCTCCGATCCAAAAGAGACGGTAGTTGCGATGCGACATCGCACGAAACATACCGAGCCTACGACGCGGAGCCTTGATCGCCGGCTCCAGTTTCTCAACCTCTGTGGACATGATTTAACTGGACGTAACATAACACGAAACCCGCGAGCCACATCGAAGCATGCTGGTCTGCCGTAGTGGTTTAGTTTGAGTTCCGGGAACAAACTGCCGACTACCCGTCGGAAACAAGAGTCAATCGAGAGTGGCAGGATCCTTAAAGAACGGAGCGCGGTAGCGCCGGATGCTATACTCGACTTTCGCGGTAAGATAATAAATATTGGCAATATCCAACCGATTCATCCTGGTTGACCGAACCATCCGGCGCTACCGCGCTTCGGTTCTGTATTTGTCGCCATACTGAACTACAGCGATTCAGCAAAGACGGTCTTCAAACTGAACCACTACCCAGCTGCAACAACAGGAGTCTATCCGAGGAGAAAAAGATGAACCGCATCACAGCGCCACTTAGTTTTGTCTTCTCATTAACGATCATCTTCTGCATTGCGACTGCCGCAAGAGCACAGACTGAGAAGCAGAAACCGAACGCTATGCCGGTACCATCACGGTCGCCACGTCCTTTGACAGTTGAGACACCTGCAACTCCGGCCGCAAATCCTGCCGACGTCGCTTCGATTGATGCAATTATCGCGGCCGTTTACGACGTTATCTCCGGACCTGCCGGAAAGAAGCGCGATTGGAACCGCATGCGCTCGCTGTTTGTTTCAAGCGCGCGCTTGATTCCTGTGGGGCCAACCCCCGACGGCGGTTACGCACCACACATTCTGAGCCTTGACGAGTTTATGGCGAGTGCAGATGCGTTCTTTGAAAAGGAAGGTTTTTACGAACGAGAAGCTTCACGGCAACTCGACCAGTTTGGCCAAATTGCACATGCCTTCAGCACTTACGAATCGCGCCGTGCAGCCGACGACATAAAGCCATTTCAACGCGGCATCAACAGCATTCAATTGATGAACGATGGTAAGCGCTGGTGGATTGTGACGATCTTCTGGCAAGGTGAGGACGCGAAGACGCCGCTGCCAGAGAAGTATTTGAAAAGATAGGGGAAAAGGGCCAAGGGAAAGAGGTAAACTGTGCGGCCAACTTGTCATCATTACTTCGCCTTTACTTACTCTTTCCCCTTTACCCTTTCCCCTTTTCCCCCGACTTCAATTCTCGTCGCCAAGCTGAAAGCGATCCGCCTCTGCCACCGCGCCGCACGGCAACAATTTCCGCCATGATTGCTAACGCAACTTCCTCCGGCGTGACCGCCC
>DATBSH010000015.1:0-4026 GCA_036559885.1 Pyrinomonadaceae bacterium | reverse complement strand
GGCCCTTGCCACGAGCCAGTCCCCGCAGCGCTACTTCAACCACCTCTTCCGGGGTTTGTGAGATCCGCGCTGGTGGTTTATGACCTCGTGCAGCCTCAAAAAAGTTCGTATCGGTCACGCCCGGACAAAGAGCCATGACTTTAATGCCGTGGGGCCGGTTCTCTTCCCACAGGGCTTCCGAAAACGAGAGCACGAACGCTTTGGTCGCGGCGTAAGTGGCCATGAAGGGTACCGGCTGAAAACCGGCCGTCGAAGCCACGTTGATGATTGCACCTTGTTTATGTTCCAGCATGGGTTGGAGGAACCGGTGGGTCAGTTCGACCAGCGCTTTAATGTTGAGGTCGATCATGTTTAGCTCACGCGCTAAATCGAGTTTGCTGAATTCGCCCATTGAACCGAAGCCGGCATTGTTAATCAACAGGTCGACGAGTAATCCGCGCTGCTGTGCTTCTTCAAACAACCGAGAAGGTGATTCGGGAGCACTGAGATCAAGCGCCACGTATTGCGCGCGAATACTGTTGGATCGTCCCAGCTCGTTGCAAAGCGTTATCAGCTTGTCCTCCGAGCGCGCGACCAATAGAACATTCCGGCCCCGGGCCGCCAACTTGCGCGCGAAGACTTCGCCAATACCGCTGGAAGCGCCAGTTATGAGCGTGGTATTCATCGGAGGAAACTTCTCACAGGGATTGCCAGCGAAATGTGACTGACTCTCCCGGCACATAGCCAATTACCAGCAGTTTGACCAGGAGTTGAAAACTACTGTCATGCCGGTCAGTAAGACGAGCCAGATAAACGTGTCCCAATTTCACCGGAGCCTTCGCCCCCGCCGTAGGCTCTGCAAATAGTAGCGCTGACTCCTTCAGATCCTGCATGACGCGCGCGCGCCGGTCCTTGAGAATCATAACCTTCCCATTTTCGAGATGGACGGAGGCAAAGCCCTGGCCCGCACCAACCGTTTCTTCGTATCCGTATCTTTCCTTCAAATCATCGGCGGTGCCCAAATCCAAAATCGCGCCGACACGCCCGCCTTCAATGCCAACGGCAAAGTGTTCGGCGTAATAACTGCTAAAGTTTATGTCGCTGCAGCGGTTCCTCACTTCATGTTGTTGGAAAATATGACCGGTGCCCGCATCGCGGAAACAGAAGCTTTGTGTGAGCGGGTCAAGGGCGTAGAGCGTGACAACGCCGCCCTCACTTTTTGACTCGATTCGTTTATCGGATGCTTGTGCAAAGCAGTAGCTGTAACCGGTGAGGAGCAAACTGAGACTTACTAAACAACGGATCAGTGATTTCATGCCACACCTCCCTAATAGCTGTAATTAGCTTGAGTTATTTCAGCTCCAACAAATCCAGATCGATTATTTCAGAGTTGCCAGCGCGCAATCCATCAAGCATCGGGCGCGAAGGCGCATTGTCGAGATTGATGCGGGCAACGGCGGCTTCAGCGCCTTCAAAAACAATATTCTCCATCTCCTGAACGTTGATGTGTTCGCTCTTGATGGCGTCGAGCACGTTTGCCAAAACGCCCGGACGATCAAGATGGCGTACAACCAGCCGGTGCGTAGCCGGCGTCTGTAACGCCAGATTTACAACGTTCGGAACTCTGCCCGTTTCCTTAAACTCACGCACGATGCGGACCGTTTCAGCGGCAATGGCCTCCTGGGCTTGATCGGTTGAAGCCCCAATGTGATGGGTGCCGTAAAGGTTCGTTTCTTTGACAATCTCATCTGTGAATTCGCCGGTTGCCGACGTTGGCTCGTTAGCGTACACGTCAAGTCCGGCACGAATTCCGCGAGACTTCATCGCTTCAGCCAGTGCTGCCTGATCCACCACTTCACCGCGGGCAGTGTTGATGAAATATGCTCCTTCCCGCATCGCCGCGAAAAAGTCAGTGCTCAGAAACCCCCTGGTCTGCTGGTTCATTGCCACGTGGACGCTAACGATATCAGCATCACGCGCGACCTCCGCGGGGCTGGCTCGGTAGGCAATGCCAAATACTGCAGCGCGTTCCGGCGTCAAACTACGGCTCCAGGCGATTACCGGCATGCCGAAAGCGTGAGCACGCGGAATCATTTCCGCGCCAATTTTCCCGACGCCAATCAGACCGAGGGTGCGACCAAACAGCCCGCGCGCTTTGGAAAACTCCTTTTTGTTCCATTCGCCGCGTTGCAACGCAATCACATTTTCAGCAATGCGCCGGTCAAGCGCGAGAATGAGCGCAAAAGCCAATTCTGCCACCGCTATTGAATTCTTGCCGGGACAGTTCGAAACGTAGATGCCGCGTCTCGAAGCAGCTGCAACGTCAATGGTATTAAAACCGGCGCCCGCGCGAACCACGAGTTTGATCTGGCCGGCGGCGAGCATTGGCTCGGTCACCTTAGTACCGCGAACTACCAGCACATCCGGATCCTGCTGACGAATCGCCTCAACCAGTGGTTCGTCTTTGAGGTCCGGCTGGTAGGAGACTTCGCAGCCGATGGCTTGTAAACCGTCGCGCCCGGACTGTTCAAATTTATCGGCAACGAGAACGCGCATCATTAAAGTCTCGAGTCAGGAGTCTGGAGTCGCCAGTCTGAGTCGAACGCAATGCTCTGGAATCTGGAGTCGAACGCAACTTTTTCGGAGACTGGCGACTCCAGACTGGCGACTCCAGACTAAATCGTATGAATCAGCAGCCCATCACGCAGCTTTGGCTCAAACCAGGTTGACTTTGGTGGCATGATTTCGCCGGCGTCAGAGACGCTCAATAAATCTTCCATGGTCGTGGGATACAACGAAAAGGCTACCGCTGCCTTCCCTTCGTCAACCAGACGCTTCAGTTCCTGGGTGCCCCGCACACCACCAATAAAGTCGATTCGTTGGTCTGTGCGGACGTCCTTGATGGCAAGAATCGGATCAAGCACGCGATCCTGAAGAATGCTTACATCCAGCGAGGCCACAGTTCCCTGCGGCTTTGGCGCCTCTGGTCGCAAACTGAGCGCGTACCAACGGCCCTCAAGATACATGCTCCATCGCCCACGGCGCGCCGGCTTATCGCCCCCGTTGTCCTGAACATCAAAAGTCTTTCTGAGAGCTTCGAGAAACTGGCTCGTCGAGAGTCCATTCAAATCTCGAACCGTGCGATTGTAAGGAAGTATCTGCACCTGATCGTCAGGGAAAATTACGGCGAGGAAGAAGTTGTATTCTTCTTCGCCCGTGTGACCGAAACTCTTATCGCGAAGCTCAGCCCGGGCCCGCGCAGCGCTAGCGGCGCGATGATGGCCGTCAGCAATATAAAGAAACGGAATCTCGCGAAAGGCGTGAATGAAGCGCACCGGGTCGGGAGCGCGCCAGACTGTATGCTGGACGCCATCGGGAGCAGTGAAATCGAAAATGGCGTTCGTCATCATCGTCTCCATGACCATCGTGTCAAGATCACGTTTGGACCTGTAAGTCAGGAAGACGGGGCCGGTTTGTGCCTCCAGCACCAGCATGTGATGAGTGCGATCGTCCTCCTTATCGCGTCGTGTCCGCTCGTGTTTGCGAATTAAATCCTGGTCATATTCATCTACCGAACAACACGCAACCACGCCAACCTGCTCGTGGTCCCCCATGATTAGCCGATACAGATAGATGCTGGGGGAGTCTTCAGTCACCAAAGGACACTCTTTGATAAGCTTGTGGAAATTTTCGAACGCTTTGCGATAGACCGGATCGCTGTGAATGTCAGTGCCGTCGGGCAAATCAATTTCCGGACGTGACACGTGCAAGAAACTCAGCGGGTTCTTCGCGGCAAGCGTGCGCGCTTCGTCAGTATTAACGACATCATAAGGAACACTGGCTACTTTGCTGGCCTGCGCAGCAGGTGGACGCAAAGCATTAAAAGGGCGGATGATTGCCACTCATTCCTCCTAGCGCAACTGGGCACCGCCGATTAGCTATCGGCAGAATGCGGCGGCGTCCCGACTGCACATTGTTTCTCGAACGCTTATGAATTGCAGGAGCTTGTCGCTAAAGACTATCCGTTCACGCGTGGTCTTAGCAAGC
>DATBSH010000014.1:0-10168 GCA_036559885.1 Pyrinomonadaceae bacterium | reverse complement strand
CGGTGTTGATCGCAAAACGGGCACCAAGGTGCCCGTTACCAAAGCGGTGACAAGTCCCCGCACTCCAAAATTCCAGAACTTGAGGGCACCCTGAATGTTCGACATCGTGGAAAAACATTGGCCAATGTCTGAGGGCGACGGAAAAGCCG
Source organism: Pyrinomonadaceae bacterium (assembly GCA_036559885.1). Classification (GTDB taxonomy): domain Bacteria; phylum Acidobacteriota; class Blastocatellia; order Pyrinomonadales; family Pyrinomonadaceae; genus PSRF01. The sequence goes on along the minus strand of DATBSH010000014.1, from coordinate 10,019 downwards.
CTCGTAAGAAGAGGCCACGCATTCTTGCGATCACTACCGATTGCTGCACCGGCTGCGCAGGTTCGCCGGCGTGCATCGAGTATTGTCCCATCGAAGCGTGCATGTTCTGGGTACCAGATGAAGATCATCCTCCGTTTGGAAGAATCGAAGTAGATCCATACTTGTGTATCGGTTGTCAGAAATGCACCAGCAAAGGTCCTGACGGGGCGTTTCTTGATGGTTGTCCCTGGGATGCTATTGAGATGGTTCCGACTGACGACTGGGAAGCGGTTCACGGCATAACCTTGCCTGATCTCCCTCCTCCACCACCGGCTTAATAAGAGCCACCCTTCCCAACTTGAAATCTTTCTCAGCTTGAATTGTGGGACTGAACCTTGAATGGTGATGAAACTTGAGCGGGGGCAAGCCACCCTTCCTAACCTGAAATCTTGCTCAGCTTGAACATCACTCGCTGCTTCTCGGTTAATGAATCGTCTTTCGGCCTTGGATCGCATTGATCGTCAGCTGAGCCTGCTGCCGAACACGCTCAGTTGTGTCTCCTCGAGCAGCGTAGCCCTGAATCAGCTGAAGATCATTCGGTTGTCCAATCAGCGACAAGCCACGCAGCGCTTCGTAAACGCTTCCTTCGTCTGAATTCAATGTCAGCACTTCCTCGCCTGCTGCCACTTGCGACCGGTTTGGCTTATTGATGCTATTAATCTTTCCGGGCAACGGCGAACGCAACTCAACTACTTCACCATTCGACTGTTGAATGCGCCCCAATAGCGCTCCACGTCCGATGTCCGATCCTTGACGCAGGGTGCTGGCGATCAATCCATCCACCGGCACCTTCAGGGAGTATGGTTGCAACACCGCCAGCAACTCTTCACGCCCACTCGCGTCATTGAATCTCACCAGCGCCAACGCTGCGTTTCGTCGCACAATCGGCTGCTGATCTTTCACTAATCGCAAGAGCGCCTGATGAAACTCTGCTGACTGATTATCAAAGCCCATTACCCAGGCAACCGTCAGTCGAAACTCCGCCTCCGGATTGCTGCTCAACGTGATCAGCTGCGGATACCATTGGTGAACACTCTTATCGCCGCGTTCCAGCCGTTGCTGGATCTGAAGTAACGCATGCTGAACATGTCGTGGATTACGTTCGTCGCTTAGGTATTTCGATATATCAGCGTCCGAGATCTCTCTGCCAAACCAACTGAAGTACCAGGCAAGAAATGTTGCCGCCAGAAACAGCACCGCAAGTAGAAGTATTGGACCTGAAGCACGCGCTCGACGCCGTGCGTCAACAACGCTTGTTTCAGGGTTCTCGACGATCACTGGCATTGGCCTTACACTGAGGGGTATATCTGATACAACATTAAATAGACGATCACGCCTGTTACCGAAACATAGAGCCAGAGCGGCAGGGTGATGCGCGCAATCCGCCGATGCTTAACGAAGTCGGCCCGCAAAGCGCGCACGAAAGTCACGGCGACCAACGGAACGATAACAACGGCGAGGATAGTATGGCTGGTCAGGATGATGAAATACAGCGGACGCACAAATCCCTGACCGGCAAAACGCGTTGTCCCGTGATGGAAGTGATAGGTGAGATAGGAAATGAGGAAAAGTATTGACACCACCAGCGCTGAGGTCTGACAGGTGCGATGTGCAGCGATGTTGCCTCTTCTAATGAAGGAATAACCTAAGAACAAAAGTACAGCACTGCTGGCGTTGAGACAGGCATTGAGATGTGGCAAGTAGGAGATGTATTCAGACATTCAATTGTGGCTCACATCTGCTGCATTACCAGCTTCCCTTTTTCAGTTAAAGAATAGAAGTCGTTGCCCTCCTCTTGAAGTATTCCTTCTTCTACCAGTCGTTCGACGATATCGAAGACCGCCGTACGAGCCTGAGGATCGTTACCGCCGGCCTCAAACAATTCATGCAGATCAAGCGCGTCCTTGCGCAAAACCGCAAAGCTTCTCAGCACTTTTTTTGTAAGCTCATCCACGACGCATCACCACTAAGCGTCTCTACGTTCTTGTTTGCCAAATGCAGTGACTAACGCGCGCACGTCAGGTGGAACAGCACGTCCCTTAGCGTCGAGTAACGGCGGGGTTTTAGAGGAAGCTTGTTTTCCGGGGAGTCGAGGGGATTCCTGTCCAGCGTCTACAGATTTCTTAAGGAACGGAATCGGCAGTTTGTTCTCAGACTTCAGGTAGAGCAGCGGGTTGATTGCAAAAGCGAGTGCCAGTACCAGACACACGGTGATGATGAAGAGGTTATCTGTTGTAAACAGCTCGTTGGTAGACAGCGCGACCCAAAGAATCATTGCCAGAAAGCCTAGCGAGCCAACAATACATATCAGGTTCAGCAGTCTTGTTTCTTTGCTCATCGCGTAGCTAGTAACCATATCAATGTTTTGCTTTTCCAGTGGGCTTCCGTTTTTCGCCCATTTCTTCGTAGCCGCACTTCTCGCACTGCCAAATAGGGAACACGTCGTTTGGATCGCCTGTGGATTGGTATACGGCGCGGTTAGAAGGGATGATCTTGCCACCGCAACGCGGGCATGAGCGGCCACGCGTCGTGCGCTTCTCTACATCAATCTGCAGCAGATTTTCTTCCGCCATTACTCTTTGTCAACGGACGACTTGTCATCGGACTCGCCCCTATGACGATTCAACACAATGAATATCGAACAGAAGATGGTGACTGGCGGCAACAGAAGCACCAAGACGCCTATGTTGTAGCCGCGAATGAAGGTCGCATCGTTAGTACTGGAGAGCACAGCTTTACACATCGAACACTGAGCCAACGCAACACTGCTCGAAAGAGCAAAGACAACCAGGCTCAGTATTAGAGATAGTAGCCGGCAACCTAAACTTCGCATTACGGCTCCTCTGGTGCAGGTGCCACGGCTGGCTTTTCTTTGAACTGGTAGCGCAAGCCCGAAGAGCGAAAACTATCCGGGAAAAACACCATCAGCAAACAGATGCAGATCACAAGCATCGGCACAATCGTTAGTATCAAGCTGAGGCGCTCAAACTTCAAGTGCATGAAGTAAGCGACGATCAGCGCCGCTTTGATGATTGACAGTCCCATGAGGATCGTCAGCATGAAATGGATCGGCATCGGCCTGTAGGCGAGAAAGATCTCAATCAGTGTCAGGCCAAGGAGCCAACCCCAGATGGAGATAAACAATTTATTAGTACCGGCAAAATGTTCTTCAGTGTGTGAGCTCATGTTTTCCTCCAAAGAACTAACGCGCAAGGTGTCCGCCTACGTCAACGGAGAGGATGTAGATCAACGGGAACACAAACATCCAAACCAGGTCGACGAAGTGCCAGTAGAGACCGCTTATCTCGATATCTTCATGTTTTAGTTTCTTCACCCGAGCTGAAACCACCCCGAGGTAGACTGCTCCGGTGGCAACGTGGAACATGTGCAACCCGGTAATCGTGAAAAAGGTCGCACCGAAAAGTGGCGTTGGTGGTTTACCGTCTGGTCCCGTGAACACTTGTACCCAGTGCTCCGGGAGGAAGAACGGTCGCAGGCCTTCTTGAATAAGGTGGTTCCACTCGATTAAGTGGAGCACGATAAACGAGACGCCAAAAAATATCGTGGCGAGAATCCATTTGCGCGCGGCATCCTTTTGACCACGACTGGAAGCCGAAACACCAAATACCATCGTCAGACTTGACGACAGCAGGCAGAACGTCATTACTGACGAGAAAACAATACTGGGGTAGAACGGAAACGGTGTCGGCCAGTTGTTGGAAGCTCGTAAGTAAGCATAGCCCATCAGTAAAGCTGAAAACGTCAGCGAGTCGGAAACGATGAACAACCACATTCCCAGTTTCCGATGTCCAACGCGATACGGAAGCGTCCCTCCGCTCCAATCTGCGGCCGGAAAATATTCTGCACGTGCTTCAGTGCTCACCTGTCACCTCCAGAGGAATAGGAGTAAGAATAGGTAGATCCACAGTACGTCCATGAAGTGCCAATAGATACTCACCGCATCAGCAGCTGCTCTCCGGCGAACATCAACGACACCATTCACCAGGAGACTGCGCGTTCGTACCAGGAGATACAGCAACGCTAAAAGCCCGCCAAACAGGTGAAGCGCGTGCGCGGCAGTTAGCAAATAAAAGAACGAGCTGTGCGGATTGGTTGCCACGTAAACGCCTTGTGCTCGCAACTGTCGCCAGGCGATTAACTGCGACACGAGAAACGACAAACCCAACAACGCTGTAACCAATAACCAGCGCGAATAAGCGGAGACGATTGATGCTTTCAATTGGCGCCGCGCAACTTCCAACGTACCGCTGCTCATTAGAATGATTGCGGTGCTGGCTAGAAGGACCCGCGGCATCACCAACGGGTACCAGTCATTTGCTGATGCCGAGCGGACGATGTACGCGCTACTAAGCGCCGTAAACATCATGGCGATGGAAGCAAGCGCGACCCACATTCCGATTCGATAGCGATTCGCCCGCGAATCAGGATCTAAGAACTCGTGGCCGTTCCGCTTGCCGTTGCCATTCGGTCCAGGAAATTTGGGACCACTGCCCTTCCCTGTTTTTCTTACTGTCTTAGTGCTTGTGACCATCGTGGCCATTCCCGCTTGTCACCTCTGCTCCACTGTCGGCTTGCATTGAGTAGTCATTCGGCGCGCCGGGAACTGCAAACTCATAGGGTCCGCGATACACAGTCGGTAGCACGCCGGCAAAATTGTCGTGTGGCGGCGGCGTCGTCGTGCTCCACTCGAGTGTGGTTGCTTCCCAGGGGTTGTCGGACGCCTTCTTCCCTTTGAACATGCTCCAGAACACATTGAAGTAGAACACCAGCTGCACGCTGATCGTGATAATCGCTGCGATCGATACAAACACGACGAGCGGGTGCAACACTTTCAAAAACTCATATTCCGTAAACTGTGAATAGCGTCGTGGCATTCCCACTAATCCCATCACGTGCATCGGCACAAAAATGCAGTAGACACCCACGAACGTAATCCAGAAGTGAATCTGCCCGAGGCGTTCGTTCATGATCCGGCCGAACATTTTCGGGAACCAGAAGTACGTTGCGGCGAACATGCCGAAAATCGACGCGACTCCCATCACCAAGTGGAAGTGGCCAAGCACGATGTAAGTATCGTGTACCGGCAGGTCCAGTGAACTCTGGCCGAGTATCAAACCAGTGATACCGCCGGCAACGAACAGTGAAACGAAGCCGAGGGCGAACAACATCGGCGTCGTAAAACGAATTCGTGCGCCCCACAATGTCCCGATCCAGTTGAATGTCTTTACTGCGGACGGAACGCCAATCGACAGTGTCAAAACTGAAAAGGCGATCGCTGAGTAAGGGCTCATGCCGCTGATGAACATGTGATGGCCCCACACGAAGAAGCCGAGCAGACCAATCGCAAATATTGCAAACACCATCGCTCTGTAACCGAAGACAGGTTTACGCGCGAAGGTTGAGAGGATGTGTGACGTTGCACCCATGCCTGGAAGGATTGCGATGTAAACCTCCGGGTGACCGAAGAACCAGAACAGGTGCTGCCAAAGGATCGGAGAGCCACCTGTATGTAGCGGGAAGTTAGGATTCGTTCCGGAGAGGATGCCACTGACGTACAAGCCACCAGGTATGAAGAAACTCGTTCCAGCGATGCGATCGAGTAGCAACAGAATGCCGCCGCCGAGCAGAACTGGGAACGACAGTAGCGCCAGGACTGCGGTGGTGAACCAAGCCCAGCACGTGAGCGGCATGCGCATCAGCGACATTCCACGCGTCCGCATGTTGAGCAACGTAGTTATAAAGTTCAGCGCGCCAAGCAGAGAGCCGACGCAGAAGATCGCGATGCTCATCACCCAAAGATTCATGCCGGCGCCCTGACCAGGACCGGCGATCTTGCCCAACGCACTCAAAGGCGCGTAACCGGTCCAACCGCCAATCGGTCCAACTGTTCCACTGCCACCGACGAACGATGGACCCAATCCGGCCAACAGGTTACCAAGCGACTGATTGCCTTCGACGAAGATTGCCAGCAGGATCACGATGAATCCCACAAACGTCACCCAGAACGACATCATGTTCAGAAAGGGAAACGCCATGTCCTCAGCGCCGATCTGAATGGGCAGAAAATAATTGCCGAACCCACCCTGCGGCGCCGTCGTCAAAACGAAGAAGACCATGATCGTACCGTGCATCGTCACGAGCGACAGATAGAACTCAGGATTCATCACGCCGCCAGGGGCGCCCGTTGGAAACAGCGTTCCGAGGATCGACCAATTCGTACCCGGCCAGGAGAGCTGCAAACGCATGAAGAGCGACATCAACATACCAACGATGACCGCAGCCAGCGCCAGCATGATGTACTGAATGCCGATCACTTTGTGATCGAGGCTGAAGATGTATTTGCGAATGAAGCTCGTCGGTGCCGGGTGGCGGTGCACTTCATGAGTTTCAGACATCTGTGAGTCTCCTTCTCGTCAACGTACCTGCTAAAACCGAGAACTTAGTAACTTGGCGCAAGTGGAGTATTCGTCAGCAATTCCATCAAACGCGCTTGAAACTGCTCCTGAGGCAACGCCTGGAGCGCTGCAAATTGGTCCTGTGGCAGGACAAGCATGTAGCTCTTCATCTTGAAATGAAGTTGCCCGCACAGCTCGGCACAAGCCAGTTCGTACTTGCCGACTTTATTCACCGTGAAGTGCACTTTGATTTCCATTCCGGGAACCAGATCCTGTTTGAACCTCAACGGTGGAACCCAGAAACTGTGAATTACGTCTTTCGAACGCAATCGCAACTCGATGGGTCGATTTACAGGGATTACGAGTGATGCCGTTACAGCATCGTCCTTCGCGTTCGGATCTGTTTCATCGATACCAATGAAGTTCAAGGCTGAGTCGTCGATCAAACGCGGATCAGTGCGGCCAAAAACATTGTCCTTGCCCGGATAGTGAAAGTTCCACTGAAACTGCTGCGCTACAACCTCGACGGGGTAAGATCCCGGCGGTGCGTCATGCAGGCGAAGATTTGCCCAAACGCTCTGTCCCATGACGGCAAGACCGATGAAAACAATCGCCGTGATGACAGTCCAGATAACTTCAAGCCGATTGCTGCCGTGCGTGTAGAGTGCGCGATCGCCAGGCTTTCCGGAATCTCGATATTTCCACACCATCCAACCCAGCCCGACCTGTGCAGCCGTAAAAGCAATTCCTACAATGATGATAGTAAGTAGAAATTGACGATCCAGCGCGGGCGCGTGCTCCGAGATCGCAGGTGGAAACCACCACTTCTTGTTAAAAAAGATAAGGACTGACAGCAGAGTCAGGATCCAGATAATAACCGCCAGAACTCGTCCCATCGGTTACATCTCCTTTGGTGATGTTCGATACGCTTCAGCTTGTCGTTCTTGATGTCCGATACGCTTTAGCCTGTCGTGAGGCTTCGCTACCCTCAACGTTGAATTTAACGAGCGTCACGACAAGCTAAAGCGTATCGGACATAAAAGCGTACGGACATTACTTATTCAGAACCATCAATATGAACAGTAGCGGCAAATAAAGAACTGACGCCAACAGCAATCGCCGCGCTTGCTGTCGCGACATGGAGAACGCCGCACGAACACTGCTGTAGAGAAACAGCAACCCAAGAACTATTGCACCGTAAAAATAAATACGACCTGACATGCCCAGAACCGTGGGAAGTAAGCTGACGGGTATCAGCATCACGGTATAGACGACAATCTGTTGAGCCGTCACGCGACCATTCGGCTCGACCACGGGAAGCATAAGAATGCCAGCACGGCTGTAATCTTCCCGATACATCCACGCAATCGACAGAAAATGGGGGAACTGCCAAAGAAAGAGAATCGCGAAGAGAACCCAAGCTTCGATACTGATTGTGCCACGCGCCGCCGTCCATCCGATCAGTGGAGGTACGGCACCAGGAAAGGCGCCCACAAGCGTGGACAATGAAGTTCGCGTTTTGAGTGGTGTATAGCCAAACAAGTAGCCGGCGATCACCGTTAACCCCAGCCACGCGCTCAACGGGTTAACAAACAGAAGCAGGTAAGCCTCGGCAATGACGGTAAGCGTTACGCCGAAAGCCAGCGCTTCCCAAGGCATAAGCTTGCCCGCTGGTAATGGTCTGCTTGCCGTGCGACGCATCAATCCGTCGAGATCGCGTTCTGCATATTGGTTCAAGGTTGCGATACCCGATGACAAGAGACCGATGCCGAGGAGTGCGCTTGCAAGCGCGAGAAAATCTACCTTTCCACGCGACGCTAACGCGAAGCCGGCAGCTGACGTTAAGACGATCAAGAACGTGATGCGTGGTTTTGTGAGTTCTATATACGCCGCAACTTTATCGCGCAACGAAAGACGCTCGCGTTCAAGATCGCTCACAACAACAGTCGGCAGCTTTATTGACTCTTCCATCAGTTACTCACAACCCTGGGAGATAGATTTAACGCCTGATCCCTAACGCAAATGACGCGGAACGTTCTCAACGTGAGCACGATTGTCGTCGCAAACACCAATGCGCCACAGGCGACATGAGCCACTGTAATTCCAATCATTGGGTTCAATGGCTGCGGGTCTTTCGGCGAGGCCGATCGCGTCAGATAGGCGGCAACTCCCAGAAACAACTGAACCACCAGAAGGCCGAGCGCGATGGTTGCCGGTCGTGTCAGAAACTTTTCTCCCTTATAACGGCGCAGAACCGCTGAGGTAGCCATCCCCAACATTATCGTCACGGCCAATGCACCACCGATATGGGCTAGCACTAATTCAATCGGTAGAGGCTTGTCCCATGTGGCTGAGTGTCGCAGTGTTGCTCCAAGAATCAGTTGAAAAAAGATAGTCACGAGCGCTGCAGTGCACAGGTATCGAAGGGGTATGGTTCCCTTCTCCTCGAGTGTTGGCTTCGCTTCAGACCAGCTCTGCGAAGTAAAGACTGCAAGACTGACCGTGGTACAGAAGAACAATTGAGCCAGCGTGGCATGCGCCGTAGAAACTGCTAACGGCAGCATTAGCTTCACTGTCAATCCGCCCAGAAGGCCCTGAGCGATAACCGCAAACAAGCCGAACACGCCAACCCGTCTAACCCACTGTCGCTTTTCCTTTGCGAACAGATAAATCGTCAGTCCGATAGTCAGCAATCCGACCGTTGTCGCAACTAAACGGTGTCCATGTTCCCAGAAGAGATTGCCCACCATCTTTGGAAACACCTGACCGTTTGACAGCGGCCAATCGTTGGTGGCAAGGCCGGCGTCGTTGCTGGTTACTAATGCACCGGCGATGATTAAGAAAAACGTCGCGCAAGCGACGAGCAGAGCAAAACGATTTAGACCTCTATTCATTGCCAATTGCTGGTTGCCAATTGCCGATTCATGTCCGATACGCTTTAGCTTGTCGTTCTGATGTCCGATACGCTTTAGCTTGTCGTGATGCTCGTCAAAATTCAACGTTGAGTATAGCGAGCATCACGACAAGCTAAAGCGTATCGGACATACAGGCCTATCGGACACAAAAATCGGCAATGTCTTTAGTGCCGGTGAATCACTGGAAACTCGATCGCCGGCAGCATCTGCAACGAGCTTGGCGTTCCCGCTGACGCACCTTCGCCAAAGGCAAAGTCGGCCTTCACACTTCCGTTCGCGGGCACTGTCACCTGCATCGTCTTTTCAGTTCCAGCGCCACCTTCCTTCCACGCGACAACGGTGTAGGTTCCCGCCGGTACCCCGGAGATGGTGAAGGTTCCATCTTCACTGCTTACTGCGTAGAACGGGTGCTTCAAGACGCCGATGTAAGCCTTCATCCACGGATGCTGGTTACACTTGACTGGAACGAGTATTTCAGTGCGCGTAAAACTCTTCTCAATCGGAGGCGCGCCGTTCGGCTGACTCTGATTCCATTCAGGATTGACACTCGGAGTCCAGTGGATGTTGTGCTGCGTCGGATCGCTGTTAGTGATTTTTATTTTCTGATTCACCTGAACCCCGAGCACATGTGGCTTGTAATGGCAGCCAT
>DATBSH010000013.1:0-10052 GCA_036559885.1 Pyrinomonadaceae bacterium | reverse complement strand
TTGGTTAGACCATACGTGATGCCACCGATGGTCGTAACGCCAACGAGGATCAGGATTCCTGTGCGAATGCGCTTTTTGATCTTCGATTTTGGAGGCCGCTTAATATCCATTACTTGATACGTCTAAGCAATTGAAAATTTGTGGAGAGCTGTACTGGCCAGTTGAGAGAGCGGCGATTTAATGCACGAAAAGATGTACGAACACTCTATAGCTGGAACTTTTCGCGCAAGTATACAGTTCTCCGCGTCCACTAGGATTCAAAGCTCGTGCCACCAGTGAGCGAATTAACAATTACACAAAGAATCAGTCTGTTTTGCTGGTGTTTTTTAAAGAGATACATTTCAGAGGACTACGAAAGGTTCGTAGTGTCACCTCGATGGAAGTTTCGCTTGCGGGACTTCAAAATCCCACTTTCGAACAACGTGCGAAAAATCAGGTTACAGGCAGGAAATATCGGATGTGATTGAGACCGCTCAATCAACCCCCAACGGAGTGAGATTTCAATCAAACCCGCAACGGAGCGTGACAGCTAAGTCAAACCCGCAACGTGTGACAGCTCAGTCAAACCCGCGAAGCGGGTGAAGAGCGTAAAGCCTGGGGCGTCAGCCCCAGGTACGGTCCGTTTTCATAACCTCCGAACCCGCGAAGCGGGTGACAGCTCGATAGGGAAGGCGTGACAACCACCTCATGCAGGTGTAAGCTCGCAGCGCTTTATCAATCCTCACTATGAATGGAGATTCCTCACAATGTCTCAGTCTTTCACAAATCTGCTGTATCACCTCATCTTCTCAACTAAAGACCGTCGTCCATTGATTACTCTTGAGTACCAACCGCGCTTGTACGATTACATCGGAGGTATCCTTCGGAACACGGGTGGAATATCGCTGGGTATCGATGGAATGGAAGACCACGTTCATGTGTTAGCAAAGCTCCGTCCGGATCACGCTCTCTCCGATGTCTTGCGCGATTTGAAAGCCAATGCAAGTGGCTGGATGCACGACGTGTTTCCACGTCTCGCGGATTTTTCTTGGCAACGTGGGTACGCTGCGTTTACTGTGAGTCAATCACATGTCGACCAAGTTCGAAGATACCTCGCGCGGCAAAAGAAGCATCATCGGAAGGTTTCGTTTCGCGACGAGTTCATCCTGTTCTTAAAGGCGAATGGCATTGAATACGATGAACGGTACATCTGATACTAGCGCTGTCGCCCGCTTCGCGGGCTCGGGGGTTTATGAAAACGACTGCGTTCCTGGGGCTCACGCCCCAGGCTTTACGCTGTTCACCCGCTTCGCGGGTTTGACTCAGATGTCAGCGGTGCGCGAGTTGATCAAGCTGCCTCCGCGGAGCTCAAGTTTAGTGGACTAACGTTCTCCCGAAGCCGCGGCTATCGCCTGATCAAGATCGGCTATTAAGTCATCAACATCCTCAATACCAACTGATAATCGAACTAGATCTGGCGGAGGTGCAAGACGACTACGTAATTGAGCGGGAATGCTTGCGTGTGACATGGCACACGGCAAGCTAATGGTGGAGCTAACAGATCCAAAGCTCACGGCGATTTCAAATAAGCAAGTCGCCTCAACCAACCGCTTCGAAAAGGCGGAATCATTTGTCGTGAAACTGATTACGGCACCGCCACCTTCGGCCTGCCTCCGATGGACATCGTATCCTTCATGAATTTCCAGACCGGGATAGTAAACGCGCTCAATTAATGGATGTCGGTCTAGATACTGTGCAACCCGTAAGGCTGTGATGTTCTGTCTTTCCACGCGGATGGCCAGCGTCTTTATGCCGCGCAAGAGTAGCCACGAATCAAAAGGGTTCAAACCCGCGCCTTCAGCATTCTGATGAAAGACAATCTGCTGGTGCAACATAGAGTCGTTCGTAATTACAGCGCCCGCGATCACGTCGCTATGTCCACACAAAAACTTGGTGGCCGAATGAATCACGATGTCCGCGCCAAGCTCCAGTGGCCGCTGTAACAGCGGCGATAGCATGGAGTTATCAACCGCCAGGATCGCCCGATTCTCTCGTGCCAATTGGGCAAACTCGCGAAGATTGGTGATCCGCAAAAACGGATTGGTTGGTGTCTCGATCAGAATCAGTTTTGTTCTTTCTGAGAATTTATACCTCGCTGCGGCAGCGTCTGTGGTGTCAACGTAGCGAACATCTATTCCCTGGCGCGGAAGAATCTGCTCCAGCAAACGGACAGTTCCTCCATACAGATCGTCTCCGGCTATGATTTCATCTCCTTGCCTCACCAGACGCGTTAGGGCTGTTAGTGCAGCCATCCCACTCGCGAATGCACATGCATGAGTCCCGCCTTCGAGCGCAGCTATCTGCCGTTCCAGAAGTCTTCGTGTTGGATTTCCACTACGCGTGTAATCAAACTCGCCGGTTTCAGTCGCCGAAGACTGACGAAAGGTTGCGGTCTGATATATGGGCGGCACAGAGGCGCCGTGGGGATTGTCCTGGTCACCGAGGTGAACACATCGAGTAGCTGTTTTCATGCGCACTCCTCCCGCTGCTCGGTCGCGCGCGAGTCCACAAATAAAGACTGCTCAGCGCGAATGTCTAAAAGATCTGCCACAATAGCCTCAGTCGTAGGCCAACGTCCTGCCCCTTTGCCGCGAAGCACCACTGCTACATCGTTTTCTGTTCTTATCTCAAGACAGTTTTCAACTCCCGCGGTTTGAAAAAGAGGGTCCTTTCCGCTCAATTCTATTGGTTTCACACTCGCGAAAAACTGATTGCCAATGCGTTCACAATAAGCAACGAGTCGCACAGCTCGGCCGTGCCGTTGGGCAGCCTGTACCTCTCTTGTGTCCACACTCTCTATCCCCACACGATCAATCTCCTCGAACTGAGGCGACACGCCAAACGCTTCACGCGCAAGCAGGATCAGTTTTTGCGCCGCATCCGTACCGTCGAGATCGAGCTGATAGTTGTGTTCAGTGTAACCTTCGCGCCGTGCTAAGTTGATGGCGTGTTCGATGTTGTCGCCCTTTGCAAGACGGTCTAGAACAAAATTTGTTGTGCCATTTAGAACGCCGCGAAAAGAACGTATGGGATTTGTGCGGCGCAGCTGGGCAATCGATTCAAACGCCGGCATCGCTCCACCAACGGCGGCGCTGTAATGTAGATTGACGCCACGTCTCGCAGCCAAATCGATCAGCTTCTCTCCCTCTTTTACGAGCAGAGCTTTATTGGCTGTGACCACATCGCGATCAGCTGCCAATGCTTTAGTAACCAGTTTGCCCGCCTGTTCTTCACCACCAATCGCTTCGATGACTATGTCACACGGTTGATGTATGAGTCCCTCGAGATTTGCGGTAATAAGCGAGTCAGGAACACCGGCTGCATGCGCGCGCTCAGAATTGCGCGTGCCAACGCCAGTGATCGTGAAGAGCTCCGGCAGTGCGTTAAGTGCCTGGTAAACGCCACTCCCGACCGTCCCACAACCAAGCAGGGCGACGCGCATTTGCTCAGCATCGGTATGCGATACTGAGAGACGATCCGCTACAGCGCCGACTAATGTCCTGTTCGTCGACCCGATACTACTAACGCTAAACGAAACTCGATGCGCCGCTGCAAATTTAATCGCTTTCAGCTGCACAACACTGCCTGCGAGCTGAATTGCCGTTTCGTATTTCAGTTCCGCAAAACACGCCGGTCGTGTTTTCGCGGCTTTTGGATCCCCGGCATAAATTCCGTCAACGTCCTTGAGAAGTAAACACTCGGCGCCAAGGCGATGCGCCAGAAACAAAGCGGAGAGGTCCGAACCACCACGGCCAAGCAGAGTTGTGTTGCCGTGGTCGCCACGCCCGATAAACCCCGGCAATACGACCACGGCCTTTCGCAGCTCATACCTTAATCTCGCCACATCTACACCGATTAAGTCTGCGTCCAAGGTGCCGCCTTCCGTACGCAAACCAGCTTGCACTGGATCAAGTACTCGAGAAGGAATGCCGGCACGATTTAGCGCCAGACCGAGTAGTGCCGACGATGCCGCCTCGCCGGTGGCCAGCAGTGTGGCAAGTGTCGCGCGCTCAGGACTTGCACAAATGTTTTCCGCAGAGCGCAGAAGCGAGTCGGTTGTATTCCCGAACGCAGACGTCACAACGACCACTTGCGCACCACGCCGCCACCAACCATAGATTTCATGAACTGCCCGTGGCAGGTCGTCTTCGTTTCGCAAGACGGAGCTGCCAAACTTCAAGACTACGATCTTATCTTTGTCATACATCGCTTTTGATTCGCTCCCTTCAACTTCTTAGGGCCTGATCCAGATCGGCGATCAAGTCAGCAACGTTTTCCAAGCCGACCGATAGACGAACTAGCCCATCCGTAATACCTGCTGACTGACGTTGGTCCGGCGGGACATCCGCGTGCGTCATCGTAGCCGGATGAGTGATGATCGTTTCCGCGGCGCCGAGGTTTTCGGCAAGTGAGCAGAGCTTCACAGAGTTCATCAAACGAATTCCAGCGGCTACGCCTCCATCTACTTCGAAAGCGATTAAAGCCCCGCCAGATCTTTGTTGAAGTCGGGCCAACTCAAATTGCGGAAATGTTTCAAGTCCTGGATAAGCAACGTGCGTTACGCGCTCGTGTGTTGCAAGAAACCGCGCGATGATTAGGGCGTTGGCAGAATGTTGCGCCATGCGCAGGGGCAACGTCTTGACGCCTTGAAGCGTTAACCATGCTGGAAATGGCGACTGAATGACGCCAATCGCCTTACGGGTGAAAGCGAAGACCGAATTGAGGTCCGCATCATTTGTTATCAGGACGCCACCCACAGTTGCGTTGTGGCCGTCGATGAATTTTGTTGTTGAGTGAAGCACAATGTTCGCGCCTAGCTCGAACGGGCGTTGGAGCGCCGGAGTAAGTAAGGTGTTATCAACGACCAACAGCGTAGCGTTGGCCTTGCAAAGCTGGGCGGCGACTTGAAGGTTTGTGAGCTTCAGCGTTGGGTTCGCAGGGGTTTCTATGAACACAAATCGCGTGGGTTTCTGAAGCGCGATGGCGAAAGCCGCTTCGTCGGAGGTATCGACGAAGTCAGCCTCGACTCCGAAACGCGAAAGTACCTGTTGGAGCAGACGGATTGTTCCACCATAAACCGCCTGAGACACGACAACGCGATCACCGGAACGAAGAAGTGCGAGGCAGAGTGCCGTTGTCGCTGCGAGACCTGATCCATAGCACGTCGCAAATTCAGCCCCCTCCAGAGCAGCGAGCCTTCTTTCAAGTGCCGCTACTGTTGGATTAGCCGCGCGGCTGTAAGTGAATCCCTTGTCTTCGCCCACACGCCGTTGGCGGTACGTCGTGGTTTGATAGATTGGTGTGAGCATTGCGCCCGTTGTGGGATCCGGCGAAGTTCCTGCGTGTAACGCAAGCGTCTCCAGAGCGGAATCAGATAGGTCCAGGTCCGCTGTTTCGTCGAAAGTTGGGTTCGCGATCAGTTCTTCGATGGTAGCCATGTTAGTCCTCCCTACAGCAGTTGGTTGTCGTAGCGAAGGACTAAGGCGGGAACTAACTAAGGAGAAGCGCTGGTTAAAAGAAAAAACCTCGCGCCTCAGAGTGCGCGAGGTTTCCGATAAGGCCGGAGATTCCTGGCAGCTCTTTAGCAGTTTTTTACGTGGAGCAAGTCGCCTTAAATCGCCACGATGTTTGTTGTCAAGAAATGCGAGCCACTTTATCGCACGGCCGGAGCGGCTCTGTCAACCGATGAATTAGCTGGGTAGAAGAATTTATTCAGTAAGAATTTACATTTATACAGCTATTGACCCGTGGTTCTTGTGGGGGTGTGTAGACTCAATCTGGTCCGCATGCGTCGCTGCCAGTCACGCTTCTCCGAATCAACCTCTTCAATCTGAGCGAGTACCTCACTAAGTTTCTCGCCACCAAGTTGTCGCATCTTGAGATACAACAGAGCGGGAACGATTGAGGCAAAGGGAACGATAAATATATTCACCAGACCTAAGAACTGTTGATAGATCTGGCGGGTTGTGCTGTTTCGGTGAATGCTATCTCCGAATCCAACTCTTATTCGGCCCACGAGTATGCTGACGGTCATCGGAATTAGAACCTGCAAGATAGAAACAATTATGATCGTGCGCCACGAACGTGAGGCCAGCTCGCGTGCGCGCAGCCGTGCTGCCTTCTTCTCAAGACCTTCAATTAAGACAACGGGCGCATATAGCGCATACCTCACAGTCATAACTAACCCGGGGATGATTAGCAGAAGGTAACCGATCAGGATTCTAAGTGTGACCAGGAGCGCAGTCTTAAAAAATGGCTTCCAGCGTTTGCGGAGCACTGCAAAAGCTTCGCGCAATTTCACCGGTCGCAACGGCGCGGCAGAGAGTTGTGTGACGATAATTGCAGTGACGCCCGAGATTGTCGCTGCACTCACAAAGTACGCAACGATCTGGAACAATCCAACAATAACCATTGCACACACGATCGCGATCTTTTGACCCTTCGTCGGCGGCGACAACCACTTGTCGGCCAGAAACAAGCCGGACATTAGAATCGCTGCCACAATCACCGGTATGTGTGCGATAAACGAAAGCTTTACAAACTTCGTGAAGTAGTTGACGTAGAGCGAGAATGCGCGCCGGTACAAAGCACCGATACCTTCAGCGTGTCCGCGTAGTGAACTGGCGAACGCGAATGCGGTTTGCGGACGCTCAGCGGGATCCTTTTGCAACGCAGACATAACAACCCCGGCAACACGCTTCGGTATCTTCTTCGAATGCTCGTGTAAGTTTCGCGGCGTCTCTTTTAAATGTGCTCGCATGACGGCGGCAGTTTGCCCGGCGAATGGAGGTTCACCAGCCAGCATCTGATAGGCAATCACACCGACGCTATAGATATCGGAGCGTGTGTCGACATGCCCACCGCCGCACTGTTCAGGCGACATGTAAAGCGGCGTACCCATTATTGCGCCGACGCGCGTCAGCGCTGGACCTGATGGACTGGTTGCGATGTGTGCTGTGTGCGTGCCAAACGCTCCGGTTGATTGACCGAAGAGCAATGTGCCGTCTTCATCACCGTGGGCAATGTTTGGCTGAGTAAGTTGAGCCTTTCGAATCGCGGTTCCCGCCGCAAAAAGTCGCGTGTCGCTTGCATCGTCGACGAAATCATTAGCAGCAGCAACGTTTGTTTTGACGGCTCCCGGAGTTTCGGCTACTGCTTGCGACGCCTGCTCCTTCCTCTGCGCGTCTTCATGATCGGTTCGTGCCATTCTCAACGTCGAAGAGGCATCATCAGGCGGAATGAAAGAAGGATCATTAATTAGAGTCTTTGCGCCATCGTCTGGCTCCAAGGGAGGCGCGTCAGGTTCCGCTAGTTTAGCGATACCGAAATCGAGAACCTTTACACGATAGCTCCCCAGCCTATTCGGTTCGAGCCAAATATTGTCGGGCTTAAGATCTCTATGAACGATTCCTTGCTGATGCGCCTCATGCACCGCCGAACAAACTTGTTCGAGAATGTCGACCACCCACTCAAGCGGTAGCCGTTTTTCTTCAGCAAGTACGTCGCCGAGAGTGCAGCCATCGAGATACTCCATCACCAGGTAGGCAACCCGACCCTCTTTAACTCGGGCGAAACCGAAGTCCGTCGCATCGACGACATTTGGGTGACGTAGTCGACCTGCGGCTCGTGCCTCCCGCTTAAATCGTTCGACGAACTCTTCATTGCGCATGAATTGCGGGGCAATCAACTTCAACGCAACGTAACGCTCGGTGCCGAGGTGCGTAGCAAGGTACACGGCCCCCATACCGCCCTGACCGAGCAATTGCTCGAGGCGGTACTTGTCGTCGAGAACTTCGCCAACGTAATGCTCTAAACCTTGCATAAGGCACCCATGCTACCGCATGCGACAAACTATGTCTGCTACGAACGGGTCTGATGGAAGGGTTTCAGAAGGACGTAATTTTAAGATCATTGTCATACGGATTTACAGAACCCCGCCACCTTCGGGTAGCGCCTGGCTCTGAATATCCTGAACATGGTTCTCTTCCACGGTTGTGGGCCGGTCGCTATCGCTCCCGGTTCTGTAATTCCGCGAGCTAATACTGACCTCGCACTCTGCACAAATCCGGTCTGACGGTTATCGAAGCGACGCGTCAGCGTCCTTATCGGCGCCACCTGCGGACAACTAGCGCTCTAATACTGCTGAGATTGGTCTTTAAGTTTTTACTCAACAGTTAAAAGTCCGAGGGGATTTTGGGATGCTCTGTAGAAATTGGTTCGAGCATCCAAAAAATCTCGGTAATAATACGAATTTTTGAATCGAGTCGGTACCGAAACGCGGTAGCGTCGGGTCTACCATGCGCAACACGCAACTCAGTGGCAAAACAGTCAGTACCGTCACGCGGTAGCGTCGGGTCCACCTCGCGCAACGCTCACCCTCTGGCAGTAAGAACTGGATGTACGTATCAGCGGAAAGCAGGTCAAAGACCGAACCAAGGGCATAGCCCATAACGAGAGAAGCGTATTCAACGGCAAGGCGGAGCCATGCCTCACAACAGGCGGCAAAGCCGATAGAACGTAGCTCATTTGGTTGCGGCTCTGCTGCGCTGTGTCTCTCTCAGTCTCATCGGTTTGTATGCAAGCACAAATACACTCACCTATCGAGGGATCATTTACCAAGTTGAATGATCACCGGCGAGATGCATCAGAGAGCGCTGAGAGACGCTGCCACCAGATTGATTGTTGCGCGAGGTGGACCCGACGCTACCGCGTGACGGTACTGACTATCGTTCCACTCAGTTGAGGGGTGCGCGCGGTGGACCCGACGCTACCGCGTGACGGTACTGACTGTTTCGCCACGGGCTTGAGTGTTGCGGGAGATGACCCGACGCTACCGCGTTACGGTACTGACTATCGTTCTACTCAGTTGAGGGTTGCGCGAAGTGGACCCGACGCTACCGCGTTACGGTACTGACTGACGCTTTTTATTGAGGTCTTTAATTGCGTTCTTAATTTGATCGGCTTCCTTCGTATCCGGTACGGCTTTTAAATAAAGCTCCAACTGGTTCACCGCCTCGGCTGTATTACCCTTCTCGATGTAAATCCCAGCTAAATAACGGTGAGCAGTTTTGACGTCATCGCCGCCGATCGCGATTGCACGTTTCAGATCGACTGCGGCTTCGTCCAGATGATTGAGCCCTATTAGCGCTCTCGCGCGGTAAAGGTGCGCGGCGCCGGAAGCCTCGTTTTTCTGCAAGGCTGCTCGAAATTCTAGTTCTGCTTCCGAGAATCTACTCATGTAGAACAGACACATGCCTGAGTTAAGGTGAAGAATAAAACTATCCGGCGTTAGCTTGAGACCCTTACTGAATGCCTCATACGCTTCCTGATACTTACTCAGTCTTAGATATTGAACGCCAAGACCATTAAGAGCGGCGACGAACGTCGGATCGATCTTGAGCGCCGCCTGCAGTTGCTCGACTGCTTTTTCGCGATGCCCTTCTTTCACAGCGACGAGTGCTTTATTGTAGAGGTCAACCGCATCTTTTGGAGGCTCCTTGGCAGAAACCACTCCCGGAGGATTCCTCGGCGGTCCCGCTCTGAGTCGCAGGTGGATCTGAACACTAAAGATCCCGCCCATGCGGCCACCGCCTCCCGACTCAGGAACATCAACCTCTTCATACGCAGTGGCAAAGGGGTCTCCGGGATCGATTTTGACAGTGTACCGGCCCGCCACCAGCGAACGAAAAACAAAGAAACCATTTCCGTTGGTGGTTGTAGAGATATCACCACGCGGTGTAAGTAAACGTACCTCTACCTGTCGGTCGAATCTTTGGCCTGACGGTATAAAGATATCGCCTTGAATACTGTTAGGACCTCCATTTCCCGCATCCACTTTCACGGGAGCCTGGCCAGCGGCGATGGCGATGGTACTAAGGCATAGCAAAGATGAAGACAACAAAAGGCGCGAGATGTTGGAGTTGCTTGGAGAGGCCATGACGGAAATCCTCGAGTGCGAACTGTGTGGGAGGACTGTACGCCAACCGTGAGGCGGTGTCGAGTCGTTTCAGCGA
>DATBSH010000012.1:0-10276 GCA_036559885.1 Pyrinomonadaceae bacterium | reverse complement strand
AGTACGCCGCCTTCATGGTCAGCGACCGCAACAGTTTCATGAATGGAGAGGTTGTGATCGTTGACGGCGGCGCGATTACTTGAGCAATCACATAAGCAGATCCACAGGCTTATTTATCTTCGAGCTTCAGTATCCTTCGCTCCAGATCCTTCAACAGTCGATACATCTCACCTAATCGACGAAATGCTGCTGTTGATCTCAACCAATCTTTGTTATCAAACGCAGGTATTCCGGAAATGACTTTTCCAGGTGGTATGTCGTGAGAAGTGGCGCTCTTGGCCGTTAGCACCACATCATCGCCAATCTTCAGATGTCCTGCTACTCCGGCTTGACCAGCAAGAATCACGCGGCTGCCAATGTGCGAGCTGCCAGCCAGTCCGACCTGGGCGCACAGCAAAGTGTCTTCGCCGACTGTACACGAGTGTCCAATCTGAACGAGGTTGTCGATCTTAGAACCCCGGCCTATGCGACTCTCTC
The DNA here is from genome assembly GCA_036559885.1 of Pyrinomonadaceae bacterium. GTDB lineage: Bacteria > Acidobacteriota > Blastocatellia > Pyrinomonadales > Pyrinomonadaceae > PSRF01. Next base: position 9,799 of record DATBSH010000012.1, on the reverse strand, counting down.
CGACTGAAGCACGATCGATCGTTGTACCTGCCCCAATCTCTACATCGTCTTCAATAACGACTCTACCGGTTTGCGGAATCTTCAACCAACGCTTTTCTTCGTCTTTCGCGTAGCCGAATCCATCGCATCCAATCACAGCGTTGTTGTGAATGATCACGCGTTCGCCAATCACGGTGCGTTCGCGAATTGCCACGCCTGAATGGATTATTGAGTCTTTCCCGACGTGGACGTCTTGATAGATTGTGACGTTGGGATGAATCTGAACGCCGCTTGCGATTTGTACACCAGGCCCAACGACTGAACACGCTCCTATCGAAACGCCCGGGGCGATCTCAGCAGTTGAATCAATCACTGCCGTAGGATCGATCGCGGGCTCAAAAGCAGGCTCCGGATGAAACACTCGCAGCGCCCGCGTGTATGCGAGATAAGGATCCTTCGCGCGCAGAATCGGAATCGATCTCTCAGTCGTTGTATCTTCCGAGAGATAGATCGCCGTTGCTTTTGTCGTCATGACTCGCGGCGTGTAACGAGGGTTTGCCAGAAAGGTGACGTCGCCGGGTTGCGCGTCATCGAGTCCGGCAGCTCCGGTGATTTCAATATCGCCATCCCGCTCGACGCGTGCACCAGTTAACCGTGCCAGTTCAGACAGATTCATCGGAGGCAGTTTAGCTTAAGCAGGCCTGATTCCGTACCCCGACCGTTGAGCGGAGTTAGCTAAATCGATTCGCGAAGCGCGAACTACATGATTGAGAGGGGATCGATCTCAAGATTGAAGAAACGCAGATTCAATCCACGGTCGCCGATCGACTTCAATGCCGCATCCGCAACTGTTCGCACCTGACGCCTACTGCGAGACTTGATCAAAATCTGAAATCGGTGCTCACCTTTCAGTCGAGCCAAAGGTGCAGGCGCCGGCCCGAGTATCCGGCACAACCGTTCGCTGTTTGCTTTATCTAATTCCCGACGAAACTCCAGAGCGTCTGATCTTACGCGACCGAGATCGTTTCCATGAATCAAAAGGTTCGCGAGCGCAACAAACGGTGGATAGGAGTGATTCTGTCGATAGACGATCTCTTCGTTGAAGAACTGTTCGTAGTCTTGTGCACACGCGTGTCTCAACGCGTAGTGATACGGATGATAAGTTTGAATAAGAACTCGGCCTGGCCGATCACCACGACCAGCACGACCAGCAACTTGAGTTATAAGTTGAAACGTTCTCTCAGCCGAGCGGAAATCTGGTAATGCCAAACCAGCGTCGACCGAAACGACCCCGACTAACGTTACGTTTGGGAAATCATGACCCTTGGCGAGCATTTGCGTACCAACGAGCATGTCAATCCTGCCTTGGCTGAAGTCTGTCAGGGTTTTCTCAAACTGCCGGCGTCGTGAAGATGTATCTCGATCAATCCGTGCAATGCGAAGCGAAGGAAACAGTTCTTTCAGCAGTTCTTCGAGTTTCTCCGTCCCCTCGCCGACGTAGTAAATGAACTTCTTGCCACAAGCCAAACAGGCGGAAGGCGCAGGCTGTCGATGGTTGCAGTAATGACAAAGCATGACTCGTTCAGTGCGGTGGTATGTGAGGGTCACGTCGCAGTTTGGACACTGAATCGTCTCCCCACAGGAGCGACACAACACGAAGCTTGAGTATCCGCGGCGATTGAGAAGAACTATCGACTGTTCCTTACGGTCATGCGTTGTGCGAATCGCTTCAAGTAGTTCATCTGAGAAAACCTGCGGCTTGCCGTGTCGCGCAAAAACTTTTCGCATGTCGACTATGCTTGCCTCTGCCATTGGCCGGCCACCAATACGTTCAGGTAAAGCGAGGTGCTGATACTTTCCCGTACGAGCATTTTGGAACGATTCAAGCGACGGTGTTGCCGATCCGAGTATTACCGTTGCTGATTCCTTTTGGGCACGAACGATCGCCGTATCTCGTCCGTTGTAGTACGGCGAGTCTTGTTGTCGATAACTTGACTCGTGTTCCTCGTCGACTACCACTAATCCGAGGTTACGCACTGGCGCAAAGACTGCCGAACGAGTACCAATCACGACGCGAGCCTCACCGTTTTTGACACGGGTCCATTCATCAAAGCGCTCACCTCTTTGTAGCGACGAATGAAAGATTGCCACCTGATCTCCGAAATGAGCACGTAGACGCTGGGAAAACACTGGCGTAAGCGCAATCTCCGGAACGAGCATCATTGCTGAACGACCTAGCGCCAAAGTCCTTTGTATCGCGCGAATATAGACCTCTGTCTTGCCGCTGCCAGTGACGCCGTGAAGCAGGAATGCGGAGTACTCTTGCTTCGTAAGTGATGCTTCAATCTCTTCAAGAATCGATGTCTGGGCGTCCGTGAGTTTGTAGTGCTCGGGCTCATCCCGAACTGGACTTGAGAATGGGTCGCGACGTACATGCTCCGTCGCGAACTCTAGAATGCCTCGTTTCGCAAGTGAATTGATCGTTGATACGTTGACTGAGGCTGTCTTCGCCAGTTCTTGTACGCTTAGTTGTGATCTATCGTGCATCAAATCCAGCACGCGTCTCTGGCCTTCGGTCAGCCTCTCTGACTCAATATCTGTGAGCGGCTGCCGCAGGCCAACCACCCTGCGCAGTTTGGTTTTTACGGGCGCATGACCTTGGACTTTTTCCCAGGTGATCCACCCACGGTTCTCCATCTCCCGGAGCGTTCGAATGAGTTGATGTGTTGGCGCGACGTGGCTCAAGTCATCTTTGCTTAATGTGTTTCGATGAATCAGCTCCAGAAGAATCTGCTTTTCGAGAGATGAATCTTCTTCAATCGTCTCAAGTTTCGCATGTCCGCTATCAGTGATTCGGATCGCCTCACGAATGGCAGGATTCGTTCCAGGTGGTAACGCTGACTTGATCACTTCACCCCATGGTGAGGCGTAATAATCTGCAACCCATTTGGTGATTTGTAGGATTTCGGGTGTGCAAACTGGCACCTCGTCGATAAGACTGCTCGCCTCTTTGATCTCTGCTTCGGTTACATCGAGGTCCGCGGGCAGCTCGTTGTGAAGGCCAACGACGTACCCGGCAATAAGGCTCCGTCCTAGTGGAATGAGTATGCGCATACCTGGTTGCGCAGCTTCGCGAACATTCTCCGGCAACTTATAGGTGAACGTTTGAAAGACGTGGACGGGCACAGCAACCTCCGCATATAGCGGGGGCTGCGCTTTCGACTTTTCAGGAGATTGTTTCGTTGCGGAGGATTGATGTTCGCTAGACACGATTAGAGATTAATGCAAGTGCGCGAGATTCCCTAAATTGAACTCTCTGTGCAACCTCAGTGCTCTCTGTGTCTCTATGGTTTTGCTACCGTCGCAAATTACAACCACAAAGACACAGAGAGCACTGAGGTTGTGCAGAGAGTTCAATCGAGGGCACCAGCCAAACTAGTTACTGGTCTTCTTGCTGTCGAGATAGTCTCTCACCTTCTTTAGATCTTCCCACGTCTCACGCTTCTTCGATGGGTCGCGAAGCAAGTATGCAGGATGATAGGTTGGCATCACCTTAATGCCCTTGTAATCCTGAAATTTGCCGCGCAGTTTTGTAATGCCTTGCTTCGCTCCCAACAGGTTCTGAATTGCAGTGTTGCCAAGCGTAACAATCACCTCCGGTTGCACTATCGCAATCTCACGGAGGAGGAATGGTTTGCACATCGAGGCTTCTTCAAGCGTTGGTGGCCGGTTCCCAGGTGGGCGGCAGCGGTTAACGTTACCGATCAGCACTTCCTCGCGCTTCAGACCTATCGCTTCAATTATCTTCGTCAGGAGCTGACCCGCACGTCCAACAAAAGGCCGGGCTTGGATGTCTTCATCAGCACCTGGCGCTTCACCTACAAACATAAGACGAGCCTTCCGGTTACCTTCAGTGTGCACCACGTTTGTGCGCTTAAGGTGAAGAGGACAGCGGGTGCAGTCGCCTATGTCCTGATGGATATCTTCGAACGACTCAGTTGAAGGACACAAACGTTCACCAGGTACAGCAATATCTCCGAACAGCGTGTCGAAGGACGTACTCGTGGCAGCTTTGACGGTTGTGGCGGTTACGACGGCTGTGTCTCTTTGCCGCGGAAGCGGCTGACTTGAAATTGTTACAGTTGTTTTGATCGGTTCCGACGGGATCAGACTGTCCCGCGTTTCGACCATATCAACGCCTAGTTGTTGCAAGTGAGTAACGTATTTTCGACTTTCGCGTATTAGTTGTAGAAGGTCTTCTGAGTTGGAGGGCATGGGTGCGTCTATCGCGTTACGTGTTTAGTTCGTTGATTGTTTCTAAGTTTGACTACGGTATCTAAAATGCGATGCGCGGTCGCTTCCTTCGACATTAATGGTAATTCTATCGGTTCGTCGTCAGCCCGCGTGAAAATCGCGACCGCGTTATTGGCGGAATCGAAACCAGCATCTCGGCGCGACACATCATTCGCGACTACCATGTCGACACCTTTGCTGCGAAGCTTTTGACGCGCATTCTCAAAAACGTTTTCAGTCTCGGCGGCAAAACCTATCACGAGAGTTCCGTCGCGCCGAGCGGTCGAGACCTTCGACAGAATATCGGGAGTGCGCTCCAATGAAATCGTTAGGGAAGGTTGGGTCTTCTTGATTTTTTGAATCGCCGGTTCGGTTGGCCGGTAATCAGCTACAGCTGCTGCACCTATAAAAATCGAGGCCGCTCCGATCTCCTGGTCAACTGCATTAGCCATTTCTTGAGCTGTTTCTACGTTGACGACTTTTATACCTGCTGGCGCTGGTATTGTTGTCACTCCAGCAACCACGGTGACTTCAGCACCGCGCTGCTTCGCAGCTTGCGCAAGCGAAAACCCCATTCGCCCCGAGGAGCGGTTTGAAATGAAACGGACAGGGTCGATGGCTTCCCGCGTCGCGCCCGCCGTAATCAGCACGCGCTCGCCAGCCAGATCACGCAGAATAGGTGCGCGGCCATCCAGAATCGCTAAAGCTGCCGCCACAATTTGTTCCGGTTGGCTTAATCGGCCTGGACCGAAAGTGCCGCAGGCCATTTCGCCTGTATCAGGTTCCAGAATCGAGACGTTATCATTCCGCAGTTGCTCAAGATTGCGTTTCGTGGCTGGATGCTGCCACATCATCGTGTTCATGGCAGGAGCAATCAGCACAGGAGCTGAGCAGGCAAGGTAGGTTGAACTCAGGAAATCGTCGGCAATTCCGTGCGCGAACTTAGCAATCATGTTAGCGGTTGCGGGCGCTACCAACAGCAAATCGACTGTTTGTGAAAACGTGATATGCGCGATCGGATCCGGGTTATCAGGCGCATAATCGTCGACTACAACGTGCTGGCCGGAGATCGCTCGGAAGGTTAGAGGCTGAATAAATTCACAAGCTCGCTTCGTCATCGCCACTCGTACGGTACAACCCGCTTGTTGCAAACCACGCAGGATTTCCACGGCTTTGTATGCGGCGATACCCCCACAAACTCCGAGTGCTATTCTGTTTTTTGATGGACGAGAGATTTCAGAACCTGACTGGCCCATGAGTTTTTACTGAAATTGCAGATGAATGTAACATTGCTGAAAGATAGGTGCAATTTAGTGGGTCCGAACGTTGTTATAATTCGCGCACTTCTCCACAAAAGTCGCTGCGTTAGGGGCCAGAAACTCATGGCAACTTTCCGGGTCAGATGGTTGATGCCGCTGCTGGCGGTGTTGCTCACCGTCTGCAGTTCGGGAGTGTGTCAAACCACACGGACTTCGGACGCAGAATTTGGACCAGTAGTCCGTGCTTATCTCGGATACCTGCGTAACGAGCAGGAAGTGGTTGACGATCGGGTCAGCCGACGGGAGATCACCGGTGCGTATTACCGGCGTAACTCCAACCGAATCAAGGCCCTCCGTCAAATGGCAATTCGCCTGGCCCGGGACACTCATAACGACTATTTGCCCGAATTAGAAGCAGTCGCGCCGGGCGAGTTCGGCTTATTATTTGAGCAGCCACCCCCGGTGTCTTCTCTCAAACCGGGAATGGTTTTGCGAAATACCTTCAGGTTTTTGGGGACTGTCAGGTTCGGGGAGTTGTTCTACCTCTTCGCGCGGTTGGACCCCTACGAGCAGGCAGACCTATCCGAAAAATCGTCAGCTACTACGAAGCGGCCCAACTGAGCCTCGCTGGGGGTTCACCGGGGAGTGCTACTGACAAAAAACTAGACTCCAACTGACCGGGGTGGTATCTTCTCGGACCAACGCAAAAAAGCACAGTTTCGTGGCAAACGGCGGGAAGATCATTGTTGACAGGGCGCTGGTATTAGTGTAATAAATGCCAAGTGTTAACCCCATTGCGGGCCAAGATCTTCCAGCAATAAAAAGCAGTTCTAGGTCGGTAGTAACAGAAGTAATTACTGCACTTGATTTCCACGACTGGTTAGTCGTTGCAGCGTGCAATTAAAAGACTTTGTGTTTCACTATACGGGAGGAAAGTTAATGACTAGCAAAACTTGGAGCCGCAAGTCGATCGCGCTCCTTTTGGCGATCGCCGTGTGGAGCGTTTACTCGATGGTCGTCTTAGCGGCGCCGGGAGCTAAGGCGTCGGGAGAGCTGTCGGTTTCAGGGCAAGTAACTGTTAATGGCGAGAAGGCATTCGCTGGTGGCACCCTGTTTTCTGATTCCACGATTACAACCGAGAATGAGAGCAGCGCGGGAGTCAATATCAGCAAGCTTGGACATGTCGAACTCGGCGGAAACTCAAGCATGCGCATCAGCTTTGCTGAGAACACACTTACCGCGATCCTTGAAGCCGGGACTGTTAATGTTTCTACGTTGGCAGGCGTAACAGTGAACCTGATTACAAAGGACGGCACCGTTGTCGTTGATGGTAGCCAGGCGACTTCTTTCACCGTCAGTGCTTTGCGTGGTCGTACTTCAGTAGCAACGCACGCCGGTCTTGCTGAACTTCGTGCCGGCGGTTCCGTGAAGCAGATCGCGGCTGGCAGTAGTGCGACGGCCGGAACCCCGACCCCGCAAGATTGCCCGAGAGGCGATTGCCCTGACTATGGATTGCACGGTGGGGCTCTCGCAGTATTGTTGTTGGCTATCGGTGGTGCAGTCGCAGGGGTCCTTTACGCCACCTTGCATGATAACGACCTGAACTTCGGCGGCAGCGTCACCGTGGTCAGCCCGACGAAGTAACTATCGGTCGACGACAGGAAAAACACTGCGGCACTCGGTGTAGTGCTGTGGTCACACTAATTCAACCTTGCGGGTCACGCGACGTTAGTCGCGCTTGGCCCGCAAGGTTTTAATTGTAAGCACCATTCGGAATTCAACTTAATCAATGCACATTTCTGTTATTGGCACCGGCTACGTTGGATTAGTCACCGGCGCGTGTTTCGCTGAATTCGGCGTCGACGTCACCTGTGCGGACGTTGACGAGGATAAGATTAATCGGCTTCAGCGCGGGATCGTTCCAATTTACGAACCAGGTCTCGATCATCTGGTCTCGAAAAATATCCAAGCTGGCCGCCTCAGATTCACTACAGACCTTCGTGAAGCAGTTGAGCAGGCACTCGTAATCTTTCTTGCTGTTGGCACGCCTCCTTTGCTCGACGGATCACCTGATCTTAGCTATGTCGAATCCGCCGCTTGTTCAATAGCCGAGTACATGAACGGCTATAAAGTCATCGTCACTAAGTCGACGGTTCCCATCGGGACAGGTGAGCATATAAGACGATTGATCTCCGAACGTCAAAAATCACGAGTCAATTTTGGCGTGGTCTCGAATCCAGAGTTTCTCAGAGAAGGTGCGGCTATAAACGATTTTATGCGGCCGGATCGCGTCGTTATCGGGAGTCGCGATCAAGAGGCCATCGCGATCATGAAGGACCTTTATCGTCCTTTGTACCTGATCGAAGCACCATTTGTTATCACATCTCTCGAAGCAGCTGAACTAACCAAGTACGCCGCGAATGCTTTCCTGGCAACCAAGATTTCCTTTATTAACGAAATCGCGAATCTATGTGAAAAGATTGGATGTGACGTCCATGATGTAGCGCGAGCGATCGGCATGGATAAACGAATCGGCAGCAAGTTTCTTCATCCTGGTCCCGGATTTGGTGGCTCCTGTTTTCCGAAAGACACGAAAGCACTCGCCTCAGTTGCCAGGCAGTTTGATTTGGACTCATTAATCGTCGACGCAGTCATTGAGGTGAATCAACGGCAACGGAAAGAAATGTTGAAAAAAATTGGAAACCTGGTAGGAAACCTGGAGGGCAAAACGATCGCCGTGCTCGGCCTTGCATTCAAACCGGAAACAGACGACATGCGTGAGGCGCCCTCGGTCGACATCATTCGCAATCTGGTGGCAAACGGCGCTCGTATTAAGGCGTACGATCCAGTTGCGAAAGAGGAGGCAATGAGGATTCTCCCGGATTTAACATATGCGGACGACGAATACGCGGCAGTAACAGATGCAGACGCGCTGGTCTTTATCACCGAATGGAACCAGTTCCGGGCTCTCGACATGACACGGATTCGCGATTTAATGAGAAGTCCCAAAATTGCGGACTTGCGGAATATCTACGAACCCGAGGACATGCGAGAGCTGGGTTTTGAGTATGTAGGCGTTGGCCGCTGAAACGTGTTGATATCGGAAACCAGCTAGCTATTCAGTATTTGTTAGAAGAGGATGGGACTGACTGGACTTGCAGTGGTCACGGGAGGCGCGGGTTTCATTGGCTCCCACATAGCTGAAGCGCTTGCGCGTGATGGCTTACGCGTTCGTGTAATTGACGACCTTTCCACCGGCCATCGAGAGAATCTTTCTGAGATAAAAGGCGATATTGAATTCGTCCAGGGCAGCGTGACTGATGAACAATTGCTGCACAAGGTGGTGGAAGACGCTGAAATCATCTTTCACGAAGCAGCGATTCCTTCCGTTCCTCGTTCAATTGAAGACCCGCGGCAGTCGCACATAGCGTCTGTAGATGGGACTTTTACGATGTTATTGGCAGCACGAGATCGAGGCGTGCGACGTTTCATCTACGCGGCCTCAAGCTCAGCCTATGGTGATCAGCCCTCACTTCCAAAGTCAGAAACCATGTTGCCGGATCCCTTGTCGCCCTATGCTGTCGCAAAACTCGTCGGCGAATACTATTGCCAGGTTTTCTCGCGCGTGTATGGACTCGAAACGATATCGCTGCGATACTTCAACGTTTTTGGCCCACGGCAAGATCCAAGCTCACAATACTCCGGTGTCGTATCGCGTTTCATAAGCGCGCTCCTTAACAAAGAGCGACCAGTAATCTTTGGAGATGGTGAACAGTCTCGCGACTTCACTTATATCGAGAACGTCGTTTCGGCCAACTTGAAAGCTGCAAATGCTCAAAGTGGTTTCGGTTCCGTCCTCAACATCGCGAATGGTGAGCGAATTACTCTGAACCAACTTTTGGAGGAGTTGAAGACTATTACCGGAAACAAAGATGTAGTCGCCGAATATAAAGAACCGCGAGTAGGCGACGTGCGTCACAGCCTTGCCGACATCTCTCGCGCACGCCAACTCCTCGGGTACGAACCGCTTGTCGGTCTACGCGACGGTCTTCAGCACACAATCGATTGGTGGAAAACAAGCCGCTTCGCGAACGCATAGCACAACCTGCCCGCTCAATTAACCACGACTTTCTACTTCGCAGCCGTTTTGGCAGACTCGACTAGCTTCTTCAGACTCTCCTCAAATGGCGGTTTCGCCACACCCTTGTCAGTGATGATTGCCGAAATGAAATCGTTCGGCGTAACGTCAAAGGCTGGATTCTGTACCG
>DATBSH010000011.1:0-8385 GCA_036559885.1 Pyrinomonadaceae bacterium | reverse complement strand
TCGTTTCCCGGCGGGTTAGAAGTGTTTACTCGGAGATACTGCTGCATCAGCTTTACAGCCCTGTCCTGATATCCATTCCAATCGATTGGGTGTGGCGATTGCGCGCGCACAGAAATGGTCGGAACGACAAACATAGCTATTGAAAAAGCGATTCGTACGATGAAGATTCTTATGTTCACAGGATTCATATGGTTATCTATCGGAGCTCGATCTCTGTCAGAACCGGAATGTGATCTGATGCAAGAGTTTCCACCACGCTGGATTTTCTAGCTCTCAAGCGATCTGACTTGCGAATGAGAATGTAGTCGATCCTCTTGATCGGTTTATCAGCGGGATAGGTGAAGCCGCTTGCCTTTTGACGACTACTCAACCATGTATCATCAAACTGGGTCAGCATAAGTTTGTAAGCCGTACCCGTTGGCTCATCATTGAAATCTCCAGCTAAGATCAACGGACCCTTTACGTCGCGAAGAAACTCAACCAGTTGCTCAGCTTCAAACAAACGTCCATCTTGAAACTGGTAATCGAGGTGCGTGGTTACGAAGTTAACAAGCTTGCCTCCGATTTTCGCTTCGATGCGAATCATTCCCCGCCGTTCGGCTTCACGTTTGTTCTGATACATTCGATGATCGGTGGTGCGGATCGGATATCGCGAAAGAATCGCCACTCCGTATTGGCCGCCCTGATAATCCAGATTGTGGGCAAAGGCATATTCCATATGAGTCAGCCTCGCCAATTCGACAATCTCGTCTTTTCGCTGCGTTCTTTCGACGCCACGGTCAACTTCCTGCAGAGCTACGAGGTCGGGTCGTTCTTTGTTGATTACATCGGCGATCCGTTGGAGATCGAGTTGTTTGTCCATTCCTACGCCGACGTGGATGTTGTAAGTCATGACGCGAAGCGAACGTCTGGACAGTGCCGTGGACGTGCCGCCGGATAAAAGCACCGCAAATAAAACGAGAAGCACCACTTGAGGAATATGACGGTGTTGATTCTCAGACATCAGCAGCGAATTAAAGCGGGTAGAACTAGCCAAAGAATGCGGCGCATTCTAACATGTCGCGAACGCCTTAATCGGAAATAGCGCTTAACGACTCAGGATGGATCTGCTCCCATGGATACTGATGCTGGGCGCCGCGTTTGCTGCAGGCGCGATCAATTCCATTGCCGGAGGCGGAACGCTACTCACCTTTCCTGTACTGATTTGGGTAGGCCTTGATCCAAAGGTCGCAAATGCCACAAGTACTGTCGCGCTCTGGCCGGGGTTGTTTGGAGGACTGTTTGGTTACCGTAACGAACTCGAAAACAGTTCCACAATCCTCATCCGCCTTGGCCTCACCAGCGTGATCGGAGGTGCGATTGGCGCCTGGCTCTTAATCTGGACTCCTTCACCAACGTTTGCCCGCTTAGTTCCGGTCTTGATTCTCTTCGCAACAATTCTCTTCATGCTTCAAGGCACGATAAATCGACGGCTGAATCTTGGCTCGATTGATTCAAGACCCACCCCTCTCTGGTGGACCGGAGCTATTGTTTTCCAATTTTTCTCCGCCATGTATGGAGGATACTTCGGTGCCGGAAACGGGATCTTGATGCTTGCCGCTATGGGCTTGCTCGGAATTCACGATCTCCATCGCGCTAATGGAATCAAGAACTTTCTCGGTATTTGCATCAACAGCGTGGCGGTATTGAGTTTCTCACTCTCGCATTTGGTCGTCTGGTCCGATTCACTATTGATGGCTTGTGCCGCACTTGCGGGTGGATATTTTGGCGCGAGTATGGCTGTTCGTATTGGACGAGTTTGGGTGCGCCGAGGAATTGTAGTAATTGGATTCGTGATATTTGTTGCCATGCTCTGGAAAGTTCGGCATTGAACAAGGTGGACCTCAACAGCGCCAAACTAACTCGCGAGTTTTATACGAGATCTGACGTGCTGAAGGTCGCGCGCGACCTATTGGGCAAACTGCTCGTCGTTCCGACGACCAACAGGAAACGAGTCTCAGGAATGATTGTGGAAGTTGAGGCCTATCGTGGACCGGAGGATCGAGCATCGCATGCTTACGGTGGCCGGCGAACCAAACGAACAGAAACAATGTATCAGGTGGGCGGAATGGCGTACGTGTATTTCGTCTACGGTATGTACTACCAATTTAATGTGGTGAGCAATGTTGAGGATGTTCCGCACGCGATACTCGTACGAGCGCTACAGCCGGTAGAAGGAATCGAGTTTATGAGAAAGCGCCGGCATACGCATCCGGATCACAACCTGACAAACGGACCCGGCAAGCTGTGTATTGCTATGGGAATAGACCGGCGACTAGATCGCGCAGATTTGTTAGGGAACAGTGTATGGCTCGAGGATTTTGAGAGCATTCCAACCGCGCGAATTGCGAAGGGTCCGCGAATTGGAATTGATTACGCTGAGGAGTGGGTGGACAAACCGTGGCGGTTTTGGATCAGAGATAACTCCTACGTGAGCAGGCGGTGAAGTTATTGCCAATTGCCGATTGCCGATTGCACAAATTTCCAATAAACCAATTGGTGCTTTTCTTTTAATCGGCAATTGGCAATTGGCAATCGGCAATGATCTCAATCGCTTCCATACCGAATCTCCATTCGCCTAATCCGATAGCCTGAGATCACTAGCACGATAATTGTCACCAAAATCAGACCCGGAATCGCCAACCAGGCGGGCGTCGGTTCTGCTACCACAGCAAACGGCCCTTCTGGTAACGGAATCGGCATTAACGACTTCAAATAATGCACGACACTAATCTTTTTCAGCAGCGGTGGCAGCAGGAAGTTGAGCCACTCCCAGCCGTAAAGCAGAAGCGCAGGAATGATCGGGTTGCGCACAAACAACCCGACAACCATGAAGAATGCTCCGTAGCCGACACATGCAAGGATCGTGATGCTAGCGTAGGTTAATAGTTGGGATAACCCGGGTCCCTCAGTAAAAAATCGAATGCTCTGTGAATAGAAATGCGGCAAGTACAGCAACAGCATCGAGATCACTGTTGTCGCCGTGAAGAGGACTATTGACGTTACTAGCCCCGAAATGTACTTACCGACAACCAACACTTCACGTCGGACAGAGCTCAGAAAGTAATAGTGCAAACTACGGTCGACGAGCTCTCCGCGAAACAAGTTCATAAAGATCCACGCGCAGCCAAAGAACACGACGGTCTGCATTATCAATCCGGTGTAAAAGAATGCGTAGATAACGCTGTATTGCTGAAAGTTCTTCCATTCATTGCCGGGCGGCGTAACGATCGCCACGAGCGACAGCGGTAGTAACGGCAACAGTGCCAGCAAGTAGATCAGAATCGCACGACGGCCCAAAAAGTTCTTACGAATTTCCAGCCAAAAGATCGCGCGAATCTGCCGGAACCATAATGCTGGATTCGGCTTTACACTTCGGCGAGGAATTGCTTCAACTGCAGCACTCATTCAATTTCACTCCAACCTACGAACTTACTCCGGCTGAGCCAATCAAATACTGGTAAACAGCACTTAGATCATCATCAATCGGTGCGATCGACTCCACATTGATTTCGCCGTCAGCAACGACACGATTGAGCAGCAGATAAAAACGATCTGCATCGCGCGTGCGTATGAACAATCCTTTGCGATCCTCATGAAGCCGTGCTTCCACTACGTGATCCTGGTCAAACACTAGAGAGGCCAGCTTAGAAGGGTTATCACAGCGAATCAGGATTTGCATCGGATGCTCTTCCATCTCGTCTCGCACGCCGTGAATGTTCCCTTCGGCCACGATGTAACCATTGTTAATTAGAATCACGCGGTCTGACATCATGTCTACTTCGTGCAGAATGTGAGACGAGATGATTATATGAAGGCCCTGGGCAGCGAACTTCCGGAATAACGCAATGGTTTCAGCGCGCACCATTGGATCAAGACCATTCAACGGTTCATCCAGAATCAGGACCGTCGGTTCGTGTGCGATCGCTTGCGCTAATCGAATCCGCTGACGCATTCCTTTGCTGTAGGCCGCGACTTTTCTATCCGCGGCTTCAGAGAGGTTGACGTGCGCCAGAGCTGTGTCGCAAAGCTCATCTGCCCTTTTACGATCGAAGCCGTCAACCAGCAAGAACGATGTGAGGAATTCTCGACCAGTCACCCCACGAGGGAACGAGTCGAACTGCGTGCAATAGCCAACCTTGCCGAACAGTTCTTCCGGTTGATCAGTTGGAGTTCCCAGCACGCTAATACTGCCACGTGTGGGCCGGAGCAATCCGGTCATAAGATTCATCAACGTCGACTTCCCTGCTCCGTTCGGTCCCACCAGGCTCGTAATGCCAGGGGCGATCTGCAGGTTGACACGATTCACTCCGAGTATCTCTCCGTAGAACTTGGAGACATCGTCGAAGAAGATGAGCTGATCCGTCGCGAGCATTAGTTTCTAGGCAGATTTCGGATTTCGGAATGCGGATTTCGGATTTTGTTTAGCGAAAGATTGAGCCATTAGGTCGTTGCGCTTGTGTTCGGCACTAACAAAAAAACCTTGATACACAAAATCCGAAATCCGGCATTCCGAAATCCGAAAATCCGAAATCACTTCACTACCTCATACGCCTTTAGTTTCAGCGACAGTATCCCGAGACAGGCGGCGCAAATTAGAAAGAGGACTGCCCACGAACTCCACAGCGGAGGTTCATTGATGATGCGCTGCGATAACTCACCCGTGAAGTCAGAGCGTGCCCGGCCGACGGATTGAACGAACGTTCCGAACAACCCAGCGGTAACATTGTTTCTTAGCGCAAGCAGACTTACCAGATTTCCAATACGAGTTGCGAAAACCTCATTAACAAAAGCGCCAAACGCAGACGGTATCAGAATCAACCCGATCATTATGCCGCTTGCAATGACCCGCCATTTCACTAGAGCGGAGATTGTTTGCGATATCAAGGCCAGCAACAGAATCCAAACAGCGCTTGCGATAACGATGGCGCTCGCCATCCAGAAATTGTCTTTTAGCCACGTGCCGCCTTCCAGGTAGGCTTGGAAGAGGAATAGCAACAGTTGTGGTACCCAGGTTACGCCCGACAAAAGGATCAACAATACAGACATCTTTCCGAGAACATACTCGGTTCGCGAAAACGGCCGGCAGAGATAGAGCGGAAGCGCGTTGTTGCGGAGGTCTCTTGATACAAGCGGTGGTCCGATAAGCAGCGCAATAACCGTGGCCAGACCACATTGAATGTCTACGAACGTTTCAAAAAAAGATGCGTCAATGGGTAGTAGATCCACAATGTTAACTCTGAGAACACCGAGAGCATTTGCATTGTGATGAAGATAAATGAGAATTGCTTCAACTAATAAAGGAATGAAGCAGATTGCATTAAAACCGATGAACAGCTTCGAGCCGTAAACGTTTCGATACGCGTGGCGCGGAATTATTAGAAAGCGACTCCACTCCGGTGTCAGCGGTCCCATGTAGCGCTTGTATGTCTGTTCATAGACCGCCATCGCCATTCTCCATTGCTTTGAGGAAGATGTCTTCCAATGAATCGCGTTTGTAGCTTAACCGTCTTATTTGTACCTGTTCCTGTGCCGCAAGCCGGTACAAGTCTCTAACGTCGATTCCTTCTTGCAACACCAGCTTCACGCGATGGTCTCCAGTTAAAGCGTATTCGCAACCCAGACCTGCCACTGCCTTGATGAATTTACTTTGATCGCCGCGTGTTTCCAGCATGAGAAACTTCCGATTTGATTTACGCTCTTCCTCCAGGTTGCAGTAAACGGCAATCTCACCGTCGCGCAAGATCAGAATTTCATCACAGCATTCCTCGACGTCGACCAGGAGATGCGACGACAACACAATGTTTGCCTGCCCACTGTCACGAATCTCTCTAATCAGCTTAATCATGCGAAGACGTGCCGGAGGATCGAGCCCGTTCGTGGGTTCATCCAGGAATATCAACTTCGGTCCGTGAACGATGGCCTGCGCCAGCTTGGCGAGCTGCTTCATTCCCAGCGAGTATGTCTCGAGCCGCCGATAACGAGCCTCACCAAGTCCGACATAGAAGAGTGCCTCATGGGCACGTTCGAGCGCAGCCTCTCGCGGTAATCCGGAAAGCTCCGCCATTAGCCTCACGAAATGGACCGCGCTCATCTTTGCGATGAATGCATCTCGTTCCGGCATGTACCCCACGAGACTTCTGATCTGTTTCGCCTCGTCGAGAATGTCGTAGCCGAAGATTTGCGCAGTGCCTGATGAAGGTGGATGGAAACCGAGTAATGTGTGGATCAGTGTTGTCTTGCCGGCACCATTCGGACCTAACAACCCGATCGCACGTCCGCGCAAGTCGCCTCTGAGACTTTTCAGAATTGGGCGACGGCCGAACTTAACACTCAGTCCGTGCAGATCGATCACCGCCGGTTGGGCTGGGGATCGATTGGCGATTAATTCGTCTTGAACCGTTACCGGTAAGGCCATGCTTTCTTATAACGCCGTGTGTTGATAATTCCAAACAAAACCGAGGCCGAAGACAGTGCCCATTAACAGAAACGCACCAATGCAAGCTAACGCTTCTGCGGGCGCCAAAGTTCTGCCTATTGCAAGAATTTCAATGAGGAACACGGGTAAGTTAATGATGATGGCGGATGCAAGTGGAAAAAGCAGAGCGGGTCGACATCCGCCCATGCGTTGACGCAGCCACGAAAGCGATGGTGCGTACGCAAGCGAGAAGAATAACGCAGCTAATATGAGTGATGACACGGTGGGTCCGTGCAGATCCCTGTTACCTTCCATAAGTGAAAAGGTAACAAGAATCGACAACAGATAAAGCAGCCACGAACCTATTGAGATAGATAGCAGCTTCATTGTGGGAGTGGTCTTCGAGTCTTTGGTATTTGGTCTCTGTGCTTTGGTCTTAGTCTTGGTCTTTGGTCTTTAGCTAATTGAAGATCAAAAGTCCAAGGTCCAAGGTCCAAAGTCCAAGGTCCAAGGTCCACAACCAAAGACCTAAGACCAAAGACCTAAACCAAAGACCTAATACCTATTTGTTATCTTTCAACCCTCGTTGAATGATGCTCTGCATTTCCAGAGCGTTCGGCATACCGAGAATTGTTGCCGGGCTCAAACCAAACGGTCCGCCATCAGTATTTGCTGCAAAAGTAATCGTGTCGCCCTGTGCGTAGGCATAAGCCAGTGTCGGTGGCATATCTGAAGCAAGCGCCTTCACTGCTTGTTGGGGTCCCTGCGGCAGATTATTTGCCGTGCTGGCAATGCGGTTTGCAAAGGGTTGCACGAGCGGAGCGAGGTTGTGATAGAAGAGCGCTGAAAAGTTCGCATTACCGTCAGCTGGTAACCCGGCGGTGAAGTTGGCTGCTTTTAGCAGCGACACTCCAGAGTCATGCGACTGCAGTGCTCTTTCAACAAGCGCTCTGCTCGGCGCGACGATCATGTAACCGTTTGCGTAGGTGTAGTTGACTTCAAGACCGAAATCAGAAGACTTCAGCGTGTAGTAAAGACGTCCGCTTATATCCGCCTGGTCCCAAGCGAGTCCTGACTTACCGAACCTCGACACTTCCTTATTCACTTCGCCGACAACACGCTCCAACGTCTGCTGCAGATGGGTCGGATCATTCACTTCAAACACCAACTTCCACGAAGGGGTCGGCAGAATCGGGCCATCAATAGCAAAGGCAAACTCACCGCCTAATGGAGCAGCAATGTCGTTGCGAATATCGAGTCCGTGAGCTGTTTGTTGTTTCTCCAGAGTTCTTCGTAACTCAGGCGAAACTGTCTCCAGTGCGCCGAGCAAATCGTCCACGAGAGCAACCGGATTCTTTACTACAAATCCTGTGACGACGTTTGCGTCAGGTGAGATGTATTCGAGTGAACCCATCGGTCCCGGGGCTGCTAACCATGATGCAACTCCACGCTGCGGCTCGTTGAAGGAAAGAGACGCCTGAGTGTGCGTCTTCCCGTCTGTCTCTTTTTGATCAAGCACAAAATACTTCACGTTCAGAAGTCCCAGTTGGTTTAATGCGGCTTCGTGCTTCTGTGCGTCAGCGTCCTTAGTTCTCAGAGATTTCGTTTCCGAAACGACCTTCTCAAGATTCGCCGCGACGATCAGCCCAGCGCCTTCCTGATAAATGCTGGCAATGCGATCGCGGAACGAACTGGTAGCGAAACTACTGTTGCCGCCACTTGCTCGGAGCGTTGCCACAGATTGCAATTGGTTAAGCTTCGGAGTCGCAACGAGCAGATCATTTTGAATCCAAACAAACATCTGCTCGTTCGTAGCAGATGAGGACGCCGTAGCAGTAGCCGGATCGTCGATGAATTGGATATGCGAGTTGCCTTGTTCGCCAGCGGAGCGTTTAGCAATCTGCTGATCTAAGAACTGTCGGAATCCA
>DATBSH010000010.1:0-3338 GCA_036559885.1 Pyrinomonadaceae bacterium | reverse complement strand
GCAGAAAATATCTGCCCGGTTCCAAATCCGGTTTTAATCGCACAATACCGGTCACGATGATCCTGCTCAAATCCTTTTGTCCCGCCACATCTACCGTCATCGGGTCAGCTGTAAGTGCCTGTCGACCTTCGCGAAACAGTTTGGCCTGAAGTGCCAACCGCGGCTTACCAGTCGTATCGAGTGATGCGTTGTATATGACACACGCGAACGTCAGGCTTGTTCCAGCATTATATTTTCGATTCACCGGATTCGTGGTTACTTCTGGTTCACCTTGCCTGGTATCGACGACGTTTCCTGAGGGAGGTGGCGCGCTGATCGTGAGAATTCTGTTATCAGTTTCTCCAGATAGAACAATACCGGAGAGTGCCAGTTCCTTATTCGTGAGTTTTGGAACGATGACGAACTGTCCAGCTGATCCAACGCGCGATGAAACCAAGTCGCGCGCTGCCACCCGAAGCTGATACGCACCCGGCCGCTTCACCGGCATATCGAAACGCAATACGAGTCCATCGCGTAAGGCCTGGTCATAAGATTTTTGCCGGACGCGTACAGTTGGCGTAACCACAATTTGATCCAGAGGCTGGCCATTGTTCCCAAAAATGATGCCACGCATTTCAACCGCGACTTTGTGCCAGCCGTCGCCATCGTCGATGAAGGTTAGATCCTTCGCATTGAGGTAAAGAAACGAACGTAATATCGAGCCGAAAGCGGGATCCTCGGCAAAAACAGTAGCCAGATCGATGGCGATGTCGTGTGCCCGAAAAGGAGAAATCAGAGCCAGATCCGTCTTATTGGTTTCGGCTATCTGCAGCCGATTCGCCTCATCCTCCGTAAAACCATAAAAACCTTTGCGCGTCCTAACACTGAGACCTGATCGTTTTACTTTTGCTGAGATGTGATGAAAATGACGATCAAAAGTCTCGGAATTCGGACGATATCCAAGCAAGTAGTAACCCTGCTGATCCTCCAATATGCGATCCAACTGAAAGTCGTTGGAATTCTTAATCAGAAAACCGCCGGTGTCTTTCGACAGAACGTCAGCGCCTTCCCGCCTCCTTATTAATTCCATCATGCGCTGACGGCGGATCGCGTCCAACTGTGTATTGATCATCTGTCTGTCGATTCCGCCCTTTAGGTTGCTGTTGGTGACGGTGTCGGCCGCAGTCGGTCCAGCGACCTGGAGGCCCTGCGTATCGACCCCATAGATCACTATGGAATTTCGAATCGCTATCTCCGCCAGTCTTTGTAACAAGCCGTAATAGTTTCTTTCGTCTAATTGATTACCGACGTCATCGTCGCGCACCAAAACGTCCTGTTCCTGCCGCGGAATACTGTCCGAGAAGAGGATCATCGACTTACGCCCGGGCAAGTCACCCATTGCTCGTAAAATGAAACGAAGTGACATTAGAGACGAGCGTACGGATTCCCACCCACAGGTTGAGCCGGTATTTGTAGTAAGTGGGACTGTGTTTGGTGCGACAGCTCGGAATACGCTGGGGCCAACACGACTACAGATGTTCCATTGTGCCTGCTGGATGGCGGCGTGAAGCAATCTCTTATCATTCGTGAATTGTTGAAGCGCTCCGATGTCTGCTCCCGTGCGAATAATCGCGACCAGGTCATTGGGTTGCATTTGTTCATCGACGAACTTCCGCAACTGCTTCCGCACTTGAGAAATACTTTCAGCCGATAGTCCCAGGTCATCGACTACGAGCGCCATGATGCGACGAGCTTCGTTTGCTTTTACGACCGGAGGAGGAAGGGCGAGTGGCTTGTTGTCTTTAGTGAGCGGAGAGGTTGTTTTCGCTGCAACATTACTGACGTTCGACACATACAGGAAGTTCGTAATAGTTTGGCGGTGTCCGTCCTCGAAGATTTCAAAATCGTCTGCCGCAAGGTCCGGGACGACTTTACCGTTCTTAGTGACAACAACGTCTACCTGCACAAGGTTTGTGTTGATTCTGACTACATCGTCTTTCTCATCTTGTGCTGCAGCAGGTCGTGGTGTGGTTGGCGGTGGCGAAGGTTGTTGAACTTGAGCAGCGGACGGAGTAACAAGCGAAAAGCAAAGAAAAAGCGCAAAGCAAAGTTTGGCGTTCATCAGGGTCGTCTCGTGATTATTTTTGGGCAAAGGGAGAGACGGTCGTTTGTTTGCGGTCTGCGAATACGCTCCGGATCGAGCCACAGCATACCGTCAAACACTACCTAAGATTTTCTTCCACCTAATCCACGCTTCGTCGCGTGCTTTCTTATTCGCTTTATACGCGGTCAGCGCCTTTTGATAATCTGCCACAGCTTTATCGTCAGCCTCCTTGTTACCGGTTGCGGTTGGTGCTGTTGGTTCAGGCGCATCGCCCGATCGCATAAACCCATGGCCCGCGCCCTCGTACGTAACGGGCTCGAATTTTTTCTTTAATTCGGTCATCGCTTCCGTAGTTTTCGGCAACGTTGCATTGATGCGTGCATCGTTTCCTGCGTAGAAGCCATAGACGGGAGCTTTTATGCGTTCGAGCGCGGTCTTATCAGGAGTGCCGTCAGCAGCAGCCGGCGCCGAGCCGTAGAAAACAAACGCCGCTTTTAGATCCGGCCGATTGGTAACAAATCGGAACGATTGACTCCCGCCCCAACAATATCCCGTAACCACCACCTTTCCATTAGAGGCCGGCAACTTGGAGACGTAGTTAGCAACTGCATTTAGATCAGCAGTAATCTGATCTGGCGGCAAATCGCGAATTGCCTGACCTACAGCGTTACTATCCATGGAACTCGTTCCCCCTCCATTTGGTCCCATCCCTGAAAGCAGATCAGGAGCAATTGCGACATAGCCTGCTTCCGCAAGCTGATCAGTGAGGCTTTGCACCCAGTCACTCATACCAAAGATTTCGTGAATGACGACAACTGCCGTTGCCTTGTTTTTTACTTCGGGATAAACCACAAAGCTGTTCACCTCACGATTTCCATTCTTAATTTTCACCCATTCCTGATGACGAGACGATTTCGCAAGACGTTGCTTGGCCCAAGCCTGGGTCTCAGCGGCATCAGGTGCGGGAGTGGAAACACCGTGATGATTACCACCCATGTCTTGCGCACCAGCGCAGCTCGAGAGCACAAATAGCGCAGCCAGTAGACTCATGATTCTGTTCATATTGATCGTCTCCCGAGATTTGTCTTATTAGATTGTTGAAACGGTTCGCTTATCCTACTTAACGACGGTTCATTTAGACAAGACAACCATCAACTACAGAACGGAGCGAAGCGACCGATTTCTACACGAGCGCTGCGTATTCAGTACCGTTCGCGGTAGCGAATGGTCAACACTCATCGTCACATTTGGCCAT
>DATBSH010000009.1:0-20984 GCA_036559885.1 Pyrinomonadaceae bacterium | reverse complement strand
ACGCAGGCTTAGCGGTAGCCAGGTGCAATCTTCATCCTTCTTCACTAGTGGGACGTCATGTTTTCGGCGGCGGCCCACCAACGTTCGTATTTGCTTTTCGTCCGCTCAACCCACCGCTTACTCAATTCCGGATTGTTTCGCCACTGACTCAACCATTTCAGCGCGAGAAACCCACCGCCGCCAAAGGTGTTGTACTGAAGCGCAATCAGATCGCGCTCCGAGTTGTTTTTAAGGTCGAGCTTGGATGGATCGGGCAGAGCAGTGGCTTGCAACGATTCGAGCGAAACAGACTGAGTGAGATTTACGAATCGTGGTTTGCCCGCGCTTTGTCGGATTATCTCCACCACCGCGACTCGTATACTTGTCTGGGCGAGGCAGCGTATACGAAACAAATCCGCTCTTGCCTTTGCTTGAGATTGGGGAAACAAGACAGCCCTCTGGACGACGCACTTCAATAACGCATTCCGGCAAAGCCGCAGACGATCCCAGTTTATTGGTATCAGCGATCTCTTCAGGAAGCACGGGTGGCTCTTGTGCAGTTGCCTTGATCCCGCATATTGTGAGGACACTCACGAAGAGGGAAATGAACAGACCCGGTCTCATGTCGAGCACTCCTCGCGTTTAGTTTACAGGACCGCGATGAAAAACTTTTACTCCCGACTTACTCGTTTCGCAAGGTTAATGCGAGCCAACAAAGGACCAGATACGACGCCTTAGTAAAGAAGCTCCTCCATGGAATCCAAAGCGTTCGAAAATTACACCGATCGACTCCGCGCTTCGTTGTTGGACGCCGGAGGAGTAGTTGGTCTTGTGATCATGGGTAGTACGGCCCACGCAAAGTTTCGTGATGAATGGTCCGATCACGACTTGTGGGTAATCACCGAAACTGGTGCCCAAGACGCGCTGGTTGAGGATTTGTCATGGTTACCCGATTATCGAGACATCCTGCTCGTCGTCACCCATGGGAAGCACCGTCGGACGGTGATGTATCGCAATAGGCACAAAACCGAATTTGCGGTGTTTGATGTCAATGAAGCGAGGGAGGGCAAAGTCGAACGCTACCGTGTGCTTATTGACCGCGACAACATCGCAGAATTGATTGAGTCCATTCATGAACACACCATCCAGGAAGTCCAGCCGAAACACGACGGTCTCGAGAATCTTTGTGTACTGCTGTGGACAGCTTGTGAACGGTACAAGCGCGGTGAGTTGCTGAGTGCGCGGCAGTGGGTGGATGGATTTGCAGTTAATCAATTATTGAGTCTGATATCGAGCACAGAACCCGCTGAAGACAGTAAAGATCCACTCGATGTGCGTCGACGGTTGGAATTAAGATCGCCGGAGTTGGCCGCAGAACTATTCTCGCAACTCGGAAAGACCGTACCACAAGCCGCGCTGGGGTTGCTCCAGATCGCCGAGCGTGAACTTAAGGCGAAGTCACCCAGCCTCGCGTGGGATAAGGCGACGATGGTCGGGGATTGGATTCGAGACGTTTGAATCGACGGCGGCGATTACTGCTACCTAAGGTTTGCCTGTCTACACAATTCTTAGCGCATGGCTATTGGGCAACCAGCGGGATCTCTGACGCCACTTGCAGATCGATCAGCGCAAAAAGACGGCGATCGACCTGGAAGAAAAGTGCCGCCTTTCTGCCAGGGAGCACGGCTTCAACGATTGGAATGTACTTTTGCCGTTCCTTTGCCAACTCGACCTGGATCTCACTCCATCGCTTGATCATGGTAACGGCCTGAGCATCGGTCAGCGTTTTTTGATTCGCGGCATAATCCTTAATAACCGCGTAAAAGTCATCGTAGTGTTTCTTCATGTCAAGTGCGTATTGATCATAGACCGGCCAAAACTTCGTCGCTTCCGTTTCCGTCAGTGGCAGATTCAAAGCGATTAGTTTCTTTTTATCTGCCCGCAGATCACGGCGGAGCAATTCAAGGTCCTTTTCAACCTGGTACCCTGTAACAGTTTCCCTTTGCGCAAAAGCCGAGCTGTTTGCTCCAATGAAAGCCAAAGCTAGAACAAAGCCTGAAAAGATCATCTTCTTCATCATATGTCTCCTTCTATTTCTCAATTAGCAGCGAACGGGTCGAGCGCTCTACTCTTCATGAATATTATTGGCCGCTCTATTGGTCGGTAACTGTATAAATTGACAGTGCCGGATTGCTGTCCGATCTGAATGTCCACCCTTGCCAAATCGGAGGTGTGAAAAGTGACCACTGAAAACTTAAAGCTGGTTGTGGATGCGTTGGGCGCCATACTCGTTCCGGTGGTGGTATTTTTCCTCGGTCATTGGTTCATTCGCAGCAAGGCGAAATCTGACAGTGCCCGTGAGGATGCCGCACAATTGGCCGCATTCCTTGAGCATCTCTCGAGTGAAAGAAAAGAGACAAGAAAGTTGGCACTGTTGGCGTTGACACATATGCGCAACGCAGACCTCTTCCCAACTGTCTTATTCGAAGCGGTGCAGAGTATTGCTGCTGGAGATGAACCGGAAGTAGCTGCGTTTGCTCAGCTCGCACTCGGTGACGCCCAGCTGAACAAAGGTCTAAGTCAAGAGGATCGGACGCGACTCCTGGAGCTTTTACTACCGATGAAGGTCCATTTTGAGCGAACTGACCGGGCTTTCAAACGGTGGACCGAACGCACACCTACGCGGCTCAAGAAGCCCAATTTGGAGATCGAGGACGCCATATTCGCCAGCAACACCGCCATCAGTTCGCTCCTGAGGAAAAAATGGCATCTCATTCCCTCGGACCTTCAGGAGGACGCGGCGCGACTTATTGAACACTATGATGCCTGGGTGAAGGAGTATCATCGGCTGCGTCCGGGAGGTGTTCGTGACGAGACTGTTCCCTATGTGTTTGTTGCGCAGCACGGATTTCCGTTTCCGACCGACGCTGAAGAACATTTTTTGAGCCGTTATTCTGCGCTCGCCGGAGGAAAACCAGTGCAAGTTCTTCAGAACAGGTAAGTAGCGTCGGTGAAACGCCAGCTCAGTTGTGGAAAATGTGGATGGCAATCAAATCTCAGAGGATGCAAAAAGGATTGTTATTTCTGCTTCTCCTAGTATTCGGGCAACTGGAGGTCCAGTCGCAGTCTATGAGAAGAGGCCATGCGGCCTCCTCGAGTGACCTCAACCGCCTACGCCGTCTGGAACGTCAGTTCGAGCAACTGCGGACAATCTTGAGAATTCCCGGAATGTCCGCAGCCATCGTCAAAGATCAAAGGCTATTGTGGACAAGAGGATTCGGTTATGCGGATCTTGAGAAGCGAATCCCAGCTACGCCGAAAACGCTCTATTACATCGCTTCGCTGACGAAGACATTTGCTGCTACGGTCCTCATGCATCTGGTCGAGCAAGGGAAGCTTGATCTAAACGAACCAATGTCTCGGTATTCAAGTGAGTTCAAAGATGATAGCGTGAGGATCAAACACGTTCTGACTCACACCTCCGGAGGAATTCCTGGCGAAAAGTTTAGATATGATGGCGCACGATTCGCTCTTCTGACGGCAGTGATTGAAAAGAAAACAGGGAAGCCTTTTCGCGAGGTTCTGGCTGAAATGTTTCTGGACCCTCTGAACATGTCCCACAGCATTCCGAGCCGAGACGTGTTCACCGCAGCGCCCGGAGATTCAATAGCCTTTCGCGAAAGGAAGTTTGAACGTTACCAGGCAGCACTAAGTCGTTACGCTCAACCTTACCGCCTCTACGGCAATGAGATCATTCATACTACCTATCCCTGGGAAGGCGTCAGCGCGGCGGCAGGATTACTTTCTACCGCGCCGGACCTGGCTAAGTTTGATATCGCCATCGACCGTCACGTGTATTTGAAGAAAGAGACTCAGGATGAGGCGTGGACCCCATTTGTCTCAAACAGCGGCCGGCCCGTGCTACATGGCTTGGGTTGGTTTGTTCAGAACTACTCTGGACTTAGATGTGTTTGGCATTTTGGGAACGATCCGAACGAGTTCTCTGGTACCTATGTAAAGCTACCTGATAATGGATTGTCGCTGATAATCCTGGCGAACAGTGACGCACTGAGCACAACGTTTCTACGGAGCGGGATTCTCACATCCTCTGCTTTTGTTGCAACGTTCCTTAGGATCTTTGCCTTTGAGGATCGTGCGGGCCATGTTTTGCCGGACCCGAATTGGGCTGCTGACCCAGAAAACTTCGCTACGCAGATAGCACGTCTGAAGGGTTTGACACCAAGTTATTCTTATGATGCTGAAGAAAAAGGTTATGCGGCAATAGCGCGGTGGCTTGAGCGCAGCCGGAAAAATGCGTTTACGGCGATCAAGATAGATCCTGAGAGTTTCGGCCCCTATGTGGGCCAATATCAGTTAGCTGACAGAACAAATTTCACCGTCACCAAACAGGGCGACCGCCTGATGATAAGGCAACAGCAAGAAAGCGAGATCGAACTGTTCTCAGAATCGAGCACACGATTCTTTACCAAAGCCGTCGACGCAGAGGTTGCTTTTATTAAAAACAAAGATGGCGAGGTCATACAAATGAATATTTATCAAGATGGACAGACGGTGGTTGCCAATAAGATCAAATAGTAGTGTTCTTCAATGAAGTGTCCTTACGTAGCTAAGTCGGAGAATTGATCAAGTCTGTGCTGCCGTTTGTTGAGAGCGGAAATGCTCTTAATTAGAACATTGATCTTTACGATTGTAGTTCCCGGGACTGTTACTGTAGTGGTCCCATATCTGTTGCTGCCTTCACGCGCTTCGCAGCTATCGTCTCAGTTGGGTGTTGTTAGATATCTTGGGCTCATTCCAATACTGCTCGGCGCATCAATCTACTTATGGTGCGCCTGGGACTTTGCATTCGCCGGAAGAGGCACGCCCGCGCCGGTTGATCCTCCGAAAGAACTGGTCGTGCGAGGTCTTTATCAATATGTTAGAAATCCAATGTACATCGGAGTCCTCTTAATACTTTTGGGCGAATCATTATTGTTTGAATCGGGAACGCTGTTCAGATACACGATCGTAGCATTCATCTTTTTCTATTTGCTTGTGGTCCTTTTTGAGGAACCAATGTTGACACGGAAGTTCGGTGAGTCTTATCAGCGGTATCAGCAGACTGTGCCGCGATGGTTGCCTTGGAGAATCAGAGCCTGAACTTACAGAATCTAGAAAGATCAAATAGACGTGTCTTCTACACCATCTCAATGCTTCCGTAGCCATGCAAATATTCCGTTTGAGATTTTTATAGCCGCGTTCAGCATTCTACCTTTCTGCGTCCTCGCATATTTCTATTCCGCATTGCCTAACCGCGTGCCGTTGTTTATGGCATTGAACGGCGACGTGGCGTCTTGGGCTGAGAAAAGCGTGCTGTCAGTGTTTCGGGTTCCATTGATGGCAGTTGTCACGCAGGTAGTCTTGGTGTTGATCAAATACGGCACACTTCAATCTACCGGCGCGACTCCCGAGATCTCAATTGAGCAAAGCAAACTTTTCAAACATTCCGTAAGTCTTAACGCTGGCTTGTGGGATTGGTTCCGCTGGACCGTGGCATTCAAGATGAGTGCCGAATCACTCAACACAGTTTTTCTCAGTCTTGAACGATACAAATTCCTCGCGCGTACAACCTTCGTGATTACTGCGATTGCCGCTTTGCTTGGGGTGGCGGGCGCGATTTTTTATCTGTATCGGCTCCTGGTAGCGACGCATGAGCTGAAACAAAAGTTCGGCGATGTGAACGTGTGGAAGCGATCGGACGATCGCTGTGTGTACGGCGGTTTTCTTTATTTCAATCCATCAGATTCGTCCTTGTTTTCAAGCAAGTATGTCTTCAATTTTGCGAATAAATGGGCTTGGCTTCTCATAGCGTGCGTAATAGTCTATCCATTACTAGTGTTTTTACCGACTAGTGCACCTCCGTAAAAACGTGCTCTCTGATCTGATCATGTCAGTTGCTCGCCGATGAGACGACGTATTGTAGGAATATTCTGGTTCCTAACTTTCCTCGCGTTGGCGAGTGGCTGCGCTACTTTTGTGTCATCCTTTCAGAGTTCATTCTTTTCTAAGTTTTCTCTTCAGGAGTTGGTGCAAAGGAATAAATCCACCGGTGTTTGTGCCGCTGTTGCTAGCGGAGGAGGTGGAGGTGGCGGGATAGGTACCGGCAGCGGCGGGATTGGCATGAAGCAATCAAGCTTTCAGAGAAGCGAAAGCTTTTCCTGCCAGCTTAGAGATCCCGATCAATTTGACGAGACAAAGTTTATTCAAGCATTGAAACAAGCCGTGGAGTCGGACCTTGAAAAGAGTAAGGCGAAGATCATGCGTGAAGACTTTGGGCCTGCCGGCTTCTACTTCGAATACTCACACGTCGACATCAACGGTCGCGTGGAAATATCTGGCAGGTTAAGTCCGGGAAACCACTACACTCTCCACGCAGACCTGCAGGAAAAGCGCGGAGAGTCTAAATAGACGTTCACATGGCTTGTAGAAGTGCTCCGGAGTTTCGAGGTTCATTCGTCGCTCTGCCGGATGTGCAGATGAAACTGAAAACTCTGTCGTTGTTCAACCCGACGTAACCCGCATGCTAAACGTTATTTTACTCATTGTGCTCGGATCACATTCGCCTCATCGAGTTCAGACTCAACAACCAAATAGTCGTACGGACGCGCTTCGGATCCTAAAAGGTTGCGCTACTCGTCCCATAACATTGGGCTGCAGCGAGGACACTGCCGTATACCTTATAGATCTATATGAGAAAGGTGATCGGACGGTGTTGAAGTCATTGCTTGACGCAGGTCGGACGAGCGATGGCGCTTTGTCAGAGGTCCTCGGCGACTTTTACGCAGACATTCTTGTACAAAGGCCTCGCACATTCCTGGAAGGCTTACGGTTTCGTCCAAAGAAGGAGCAACAGAGCCTTTGTTGGCTGGCTGCAGCAAGGGACGGTTCGGGAATGGGCGCAGATGATGTTCGCGATGTTCGACGCAATCTAACTACAATTGTATCTGGCGAGGTTCGACTAGCACCTGTCGCGAGAATCTGCTTAAGAGAAGTCAATAAAGTTCGGAAACGTAGCCAATAACCGCATCTGACAGCGCACCGTGGCTGAGCGTAGCCTCCAAGAACTATTTGACATCGGCTTCGTCATTATTCGTGATGTCATTGCAGGTGACCGATTGACGGAGTTGCGCGATGCCTACGATTCGGTAGTGAGCACTGCCAATCCTCCAGATCTATCGATTGGGCGCACTACAACACGCGTCAGTAATCTTCTTAAGCGCAGCGAGAGATTTAATGGGCTGTCTACCCACCATCCAATCCTGGCTGCTTGCTCGCGTGTTATCGGCCAACCGGTCAAACTTAGTACGCTGCACGCGCGAACCGTGCATCCGCATGCGAACGCGCAGTCGCTTCATGTGGACTTTAAGGCTGACTCAAATGGATGGCCTATGCTCGGCTTTATTTTCATGGTCGACGACTTTCGCACGGACAATGGCGCAACGCGTTTTGTACCGGGTTCCCATGAGTTGTCGAGTGAGCCAAGTGGATCAGCAGCGGACAATAATACGGCGGTCATCGCGTGTGGCTCAGCGGGCTCTCTAATTCTGTACAACGGTTCTGTCTGGCACGGCCACACAGCAAATCTAACTAGTGAACCGCGGCGGTCAATCCAGGGGGCGTACATACGCAGTTGCTAGCGGGATCCATATGAATCAATTGCTCAAACATTGTCCGGTCGTAATTGAAACGCCTGTCGCGTGGGGGCAAATGGATGCTTTCCAGCATTTGAATAACACTGCCTACTTCCGTTTTTTCGAAAGCGGCAGGATCGCGTATTTCGAGCGACTTGATCTCCTGGAGTACATGGATGCCACCGGTGTTGGGCCAATTCTCGCATCCACAACTTGTCGATTCAGAATCCCCTTAACTTATCCCGATACGGTTTCGATCGGAACAAGGGTCTCGTCGATGGAAGCGGATCGATTCACGATGGAGTATTACGTAGTCAGTCATAAGCACCAGAAAGTTGCTGCCGAAGGTACTGGGTTGATAGTTTGCTTCGACTATCGGGAAAACAAGAAGACATCGGTTCCTGATGAGTTGACCCAGCGCATCAAGGCGTTGGAAGCATCAGTAGACTAAGATTGCACAGAGAACTTGAACTGTTTCTTAACGCATCCGTCTCAAATTATCGAAGGAGAGTGCAAAATGGCCGCATTACAGATAGCTGAGCGACAGGTTGGCCATGTGACTGTTTTGGACCTTTGGGGTCAAATCACAATCGGAGAATCCAGTGAAACATTCCGCTCAACGATCAAAGAGTTAATTGAGAACGGCCGGAAAAACGTTTTGCTACATCTGGGAGGGGTGCATCAGGTGGATTCGTGTGGGCTCGGAACTTTGGTAGCAATGTATTCGAGTGTCCGCAAAGGTGGCGGCGAGCTCAAGCTCGTGCAGCTAAGTGAAAGGTTAGAAAATTTGATGGTAATGACAAAACTTTTGACTATCTTTGATGCTTACAAAGATGAAGCAGTCGCAGTCGAGAGTTTTCATCAATCAGCCTCCTCCTCGTAATCGGTGAACTCTTTGGAGTGCGGTGACTAGTGGTGGCCGGACACCAAGTTGCCGGCAACCAAAGCGGTCACAAGTCACCGCATCCAAAATCTCTGAGAGGCAAGGTATGCCGAACATCACCGCACTGAATGTCAACGGGAAGAAGCTATCCGTAAACGTCGATCCGCAGGCGAGCTTGTTGAACGTTCTCCGGAACGACCTCGACCTGACAGGCACAAAGTACGGTTGCGGTGAGGCTCAGTGTGGCGCATGCACAGTGCTAATCGATGGGCAACAGACCCGTTCCTGCATCACCCAGGTTGGCCGAGTTGCTAATAGCCAGATAACCACCATCGAAGGCCTGGAGAAAGACGGGCAGTTGCATCCATTGCAGGAGGCATTTCTAAAGGCCGACGCGATGCAATGTGGCTATTGCACGCCCGGGATGATCATGTCTGGCGTGGCTCTGCTCAACAAGAATTCCAAACCGACACGAGAAGAGATTGTCCATCATATGAATGGCAATATCTGTCGTTGCGGTACGTACCTCAGGATCGTTGCAGCCATTCAGATGGCAGCCGCAGAAAAGGGGAATGCGAAATGAGTGATATTCCCGAGGTCGAACGCTACGAACTCTCCGAACCACCGCCGTACTACTTTGGTTTCGATCGCCGGCAGTTCATCAAGGCATTCAGTGGCGGACTCGCGCTGCTGGTTCCCTTGACTCACGTATTGGCGCAGGAGCCGCAGTCTCAGGGGGAATCCGGGCGGGGCGGGTTTGATCGCGATCTACCACAAGAGATCGGCGCCTGGATCCACATCGACCAGGATGGCTCAATCGGCGTTTATACAGGCAAGGTTGAGTTCGGGCAGAACATTCGTACGTCGCTGGCCCAGGCCGTTGCCGACGAGTTGCATGTACCCGTATCGATGGTCAGGCTCGTCATGGGCGACACCGAATTGACTCCATTCGATCTCGGCACCTTCGGTAGTCGCACCACACCGACGATGGCTCCGCAATTACGGAAGGCGGCTGCCGCCGCCAGAGAGACACTGATCTCACTGGTTGCTCAGCAGTGGCAAGTGGAACCAAGCACTATTCGCATCGCTGACGCGCGCTTCGTAAACCACGACACGACAAAGTCCTTGACGTTTGCTGACGTTGCGAAAGGACTGAAGCTGGTCAAGACCATTCCTCCAGATACAAAACTCACGCCGGCAGATAAGTGGACGATTGCCGGCACATCAGTGCCCAAGGTAGACGGACGGGATTACGTCACCGGCCGGCACAAATACACTTCAGACTTGCGTCGAGAACGCATGTTGTTCGGAAGCATCGTTAGGCCAACATCCTTTAATGCGACGCTCGAATCACGTGAACCGGCGAATGTCCCAGGGACGTCGGTCGTTCAGGACGGTGACTTTCTTGGCGTGGCGGCTTCCGATCCGTTGACCGCAGCGAGCACCGCAAAGGCAATTACCGCGCGGTGGAAGACAGTAGCTGACCAGCCCGGAAACGCGGCGTTGTTTGAATATCTTCGTAAGAACTCTGGTCAGGGACGCGGTCGTCCTATCGGTTCGATTGTGGATGGATTGGCCGCCGCTGACAAAAAGCTCGAACAAACTTACACCGTCGCCTACATCGCACACGCGCCGCTGGAACCACGCGCTGCTGTTGCGGAGTGGACTGATAACAAACTTACTGTGTGGACGGGTACCCAAAGACCATTCG
Organism: Pyrinomonadaceae bacterium; assembly: GCA_036559885.1. GTDB lineage: Bacteria > Acidobacteriota > Blastocatellia > Pyrinomonadales > Pyrinomonadaceae > PSRF01. The sequence goes on along the minus strand of DATBSH010000009.1, from coordinate 10,720 downwards.
GAGTCAGGGGAGAACTCGCCGAAACCTTTCACATTCCGGTCACCAACGTTCGCGTGATCGTTCCCGATACAGGCTCTGGATACGGCGGCAAACATAGTGGTGAATGCGCTGTTGAGGCAGCTCGATTAGCGCTTACCACAAAGCGGCCGGTCAAGGTTGTTTGGTCACGCGAAGAAGAGTTTACCTGGGCATACTTTCGGCCTGCAGGCGTAATCGACGTAAAGAGCGGAGTGAAAAACGACGGGACGATCACAGCCTGGGAGTTTCACAATTACAACTCAGGATCTTCAGCGATTCAGAGCAGATATGATATTGCAAATCAGAATATACAATTTCACGAAAGCAAGTCACCGCTGCGTCAGGGTTCGTATCGTGGCTTAGCAGCTACTGCCAATCACTTTGCTCGAGAAACCCACATCGATGAGCTGGCGACGTTGCTAAACATGGATCCGCTGCAGTTTCGGTTAAAAAACCTCAAGGACGACCGAATGCGCGGTGTACTTGAGGCAGCTGCAACACGCTTTGGTTGGGGCAAGCAAAATAAGGAACCGAAGGAAGCCATGCGGGGTGTAGGCATAGCGTGTGGCTTTGAGAAGGGTGGCTATGTGGCTACCTGCGCTGAAGTTTCGGTAGAACGCGGGACGGGCAAGGTCAAGCTTGAGAGGATTGTTGAAGCCTTCGAGTGTGGTGCGATAGTCAATCCAAAGCATCTTGAGAATCAGATCGAAGGTGCGATAGTGCAGGGAATCGGAGGTGCGCTATTTGAAGAGATCTTCTTTGCGCATGGCAATATTCTTAATCCGCGCTTCTCTCGCTATCGAGTACCACGATTCAACGACGTGCCGCCGATCGAAGTGGTGCTCGTAGATCGAAAAGATTTGCCGTCAGCAGGTGCGGGAGAAACACCGATTGTGGGATTAGCTCCAGCCGTTGGAAATGCAATTTTTGCAGCAACCGGCAAGCGACTCCGATCGTTGCCATTGGCTCCGAAAGGTTTGCAAACGTAACTAGTGAGAGCGGAGGTCGACGACGAACAAGAACTATTACCAGGTTCTGGGGATCGATCCAAAAGCCTCTGACGACGACATTAGAAAAGCATATAAGACTCTCGCCCGCATCTATCATCCCGATCTAAATCCGAAGAGACCAAGATCGGCCGCGGAAAAGTTCAAGCGTTTGCAGGAGGCTTACGACGTCCTCTCTGATCCTATTTCTCGCGAACAATACGATCGATCAATTGGAAATTCTCGGCCCGAAAGAGTTACCGAACCAAGCGATCAAAACCTCGAATGGCCAATTAGTTTTTCCTCAGAGGAGCCCAGGTGGAGGTCTCTATTCAGAGGCATTGCGGCGCGACGGACCGCAGCGATTATTCTGTGGGCTCTCTGTTTACTGGGTTCGTTCTTGCCAACAAGTTCCTCTGTAGTCGTTTCCGGGGCGCGCTTTTATGTAATCTCAACGATTCAAAGAGTCGTGTGGATATCAGTCCCGCTCGTCATGATTTGGATGGGCAGCTGGATGTCAGATGATGCCGATGACTCAGATATGTCATTGGGGCCGGTAATGAAAGCGGGTTTAGGAATTCTTATCGAGGGACTTGCGTGGGCCTATTTCGCACGTTTAATTGGTCTTTATTTTCTTGGCCCTTTGATACTACTGGTTTCTTAAGGGCGGAGTGATTTGCAGATTTAGACTCCAAGGAGATGATGATGAAAAGTAGTTTCCGAAACTTGACAACAGTTTGTCTGACACTTTGGTCAGTCTTCTCTGTATCAGCAAACCAAGGACCAGCGGCCGTTCAAGCACCCCAAACGGCCGCAGAAGCTCTAGCTAGATATGAGCAACTCTTGACGGCGACGCCTGGTCAACCCCAGAAATTCTACTTGACGACGAAGGTCGCGCCGACGGCACTTGCTGCGGGGGAAAATGCAAAGGCCACCGCCTATTGTCAGTCGTTATTGCAGCAAGCAGCGGAAATGCCCAACGACTGGAATTATGGCAACGCGATTCATGTAGCTCATCTTGTTCTCGGACACGTAGCTTTATCGTCGGGCGACCTGGCAGAAGCCAAGCGTCAGTTGTTGGAGGCGGGGAAAACGCCTGGCTCTCCGCAGTTGGATAGTTTCGGCCCAAACATGCTGCTCGCACAACAACTACTCGCGAAGGGTGAGCGAGAGGTTGTTCTTCAATACTTCGAGCTGTGCGCTAAATTCTGGGAAGATAGCCAAGGTCGTTTAAAGACGTGGAAAGCTTTGGTGTTAGAGGGCGCGAGTCCTGATTTTCGTGCGAACTTAGGTTATGGGCTTGAGGTTTGGCGCTACGACAATTGGACCAAACTGCAGCAGTAGTGTTGCCTCCAAAGATAAAGATAACGGAGTTTCTGTCAGCGTTGTATTCTTGACGATTTGCTACGGCGAAGGGTACTAAATAGCGCATTTGAGCGGCTTGTTGCACTGGTCATGGCAAAACGTACGAGCAAAGCGCGAGGCAAGGCGGTAAAGATTATGGTTATCCGGCACGCCGAAAAGCCGGCAAAAGATGGTCCGCCTTACGGCGTAACGGTAAAAGGAGAGCGCAGTAAAGAGTCGCTCGAGGTTCGAGGATGGCAAAGAGCAGGTGCAATGACAAAACTTTTCGCGCCCGCAAGCGGACAATTTCAACATCCCGCTTTGGCGAAGCCGCAGTTCTTATATACGTCAAAACCCTTAAGACGCAGGGGAAGCCGACGGCCAATCGAAACAATTACGCCTTTGGCCGACAAACTAGCAATCAGGATCAACTCTAACTTCGCAAGGGATGAAATCGAAAGCATGTTGGAGGAGGTCTTCTTGTGTAAGGGAGTGGTACTCATTTGTTGGCAGCGGGAATACATTCCGCGCATAGCATCACAGATCTTGGGGAGCGAGAACGTTGCGCCGACCAGTTGGCCGGACGACCGGTTTGATATGGTTTGGGTGTTTGATCTTGTTCGCTCATCGGCGAAATACAAGTTCAAACAAGTTCCCCAACAGTTGCTGAGAGGAGATTGGGCAACTCCGATAAGAAGCGGCTGAAGGTTTGGCAGCAATCTGAACGGCTGCATTTAGATTGGCGTCGGACGTTTCAACGGACCACGGCGTCTGCGGATGAAATAGTTACGAAGTAGTATGGCACGTGGAGATTCACAAATGCTGCGAAGATCGATCAGTTTCTCGGTGGCTATCTTGTTCCTCGCGACTGCTGTCTACAGCCAAACAACAGAGCCGAGTCCTAAACCGGTAGAGAAGAGTAAGTATGATCTGCTGGTTGAGAAGGCTAAGCAGAAAGATCCTTCCGTTAATTTCACGGAGCTGCGCGTGGCGTTTTACGAGTCGCCTAACTACCATCCGCTCACGCCGATGATGACCTACCGTCCTTTAAATGCTGCCCTCGCGCAAAGGAACTATGAAGAGGCCTTGAAGATTGCCGAATCAGTTTTGGAGAAAAACTTCGTCGAAGTAAATGCACATATGGTGGCCCAGATTGCATACCAGGAAACCGGGAATGCGGAACGAGCAGAGCTTCACAAGTTTATGGCTGATGGCTTGTTGAGCTCGATCAAATCATCAGGCGACGGCAAAAGCACCGTGACGGCTTTTCAGGTGATTTCGATCAACGAGGAATACGGTCTGCTCCGCTCACTGGGGCTTCGACCGATCAAACAGGCGTTGCTGCAGGACAAGGGACATTCATACGATGCGCTAACGGTCATAGATCCTCAGACAAATCAACAATCGATCGTTTACTTCAATGTCGATAGGCCTTTTGCGTGGGAAAGTCGGAAGAAGTAGTGTATTGCCGGTCCAGCTACCGAAGCCGTGAATCAATGATGGCTGCGAAGTCGAGTGTAAGCGAGAAAAGTTTGCAGGTTAGGAAGGTGGCTTGCCCCCGCTCCAACCAACGCTAACATTCAACGCTGAGTGAATTGCCCATTGAGGCGGGGGCAAGCCACCCTTCCTAACCTGCAAACTTCCGCCACTTAATTGTTTTAGCCGATAGGCCAACTACTTCGCAGCTTGCATCGCGAGGCGGTGCTGACCACTTCACGCGGTGTGACCATCGGTGGGCCAGGGATACGCACACTAATTTTCTCAATGAAGAGTAAGAAATGATGCAGCGGGTATTGACGATTTCGGTGCTGGCTATCACATCGCTCAGCGGGGATTGGTCCGGGAAGATCAACGCGCAAGACCGCCTGCCGCAGTTTCGAGATTATCCGGTGACGGAAGTCTACCGTGGTAAGACGGCGCTACTGATCCTTACGCGCAAGGATCGGATGTATCGCACAATGCTTTCAGACGCCGCTAAGACCCAAAAGCCAAACTTTGCCGGCCACTACATTCTTACGTACTGGGGTTGCGGCTCAACCTGTGTGATGGGAGCAGTTATCGATGCGAAAACAGGCCGGGTGTATTGGTGGAACTTCACAGTCTGTTGTTGGCCAGTAGAGATTGAGGAGCCGATTAACGTCAAGCTAAATAGCCTTTTAATCGTGTTCACAGGCGCTCGCAACGAACAGGAAAAGGATGTCGGGACGCACTTCTACAAATTCCAAAACGGGCGCTTTATCCACATTCGATCAGTTTTGAAGCAATGAAAAAGTTTAATCAGCGAAGTTGAGTAATCTCGCCACCGATGACGACCGGAGCATAACCATTCAACTCAGCCAACTAAGCCTTTTAATCTGTGTAATCTGCATAATCTGTGGATATTCTTTTCTAGGTGACGCGTGTGTCTTCAGAATCACAACAGATGAAATTGATCTGGCCGGCGGCTGAGTATCTGCCGGGATATATTCACGCGCTACAGCAGGGCTGGTCGCCGGATAATGTCAGGCCTGAGGCGCGTCTCGAATTGCTCGAACGCATCTCACAAGATTCAACTCGCTTTCTGTTGGACCAGATTGATCGCGAGGCGAAGGCAGCGCCGGTTACTCTGCCGGATGGTTCAAAAGTTCCTCGCTTACCAGGATACTCGCAGTGGATGTGGGATGGAGAGTTTTGCGGCTCAATCGGCTTTCGCTGGCAGGCCGGCACAAATGACTTACCTCCGTATTGCCTGGGACACATCGGATACAGCGTTGTACCTTGGAAAAGACGCCGGGGATATGCAACTGAAGCTTTGCGATTGCTGCTGCCCCAAGCGAGATCTGAGGGTCTCGATTATGTAGAGCTGATCGCTGATGCCGACAACATTCCCTCGCAGCGGGTCATTGAAGCAAATGGAGGAGTGTTAATCGAACAGTTCTTCAAGTCTGAGATCTATGGTGGTAAAGAGAGCTTGCGATATAGGATCAAAGTATAGGACCTTTATGATTTGTAGGACCTTTGATCGTGCATTGCTAACGGTTTCTCTCATTGTGCTCCTCGCTGGGTGCGCCCGAACCGGCAACCACGAACGCGCGTATTTTACAAAAGCCGGATCAAAGTATCTGATAGAAATGAAGGCCGACAGACGTACGCTCGCGCACGATCCTTTCTCAGCTATTCGCGGTCGCACTTATGAAGAAAGTTTGACGATCGAGGTGCCGAGGATCGAAGGTGTCATTCAAGGATCAGAAATACCAGTACCGGCGGGAAAGTTGCGCTACACTGGAACCATTGCCATAACGCGAGACAAGATGAAAGTCGATCTATATTACGACGATAGCGAAAGGCACAGTCTGCCTTGGAATGGTCAATATACGTTGGTGCCCAAGGAGAGGGTGCCGTAGCGTCACGTTCCGTACCCACAGTGGAATTCTCGGATGTGAACAATGTTCGACAAAGCGACGAAAGCGGAGCTAATCGAGCGAATTAACCATCTGCGTCCTAATGCTGCTCGTCGTTGGGGTCGAATGACTGCGCCTCAGATGATCGTCCACCTCAGTGATCAGATGCGTCAGACATTAGGTGATGCTGTCGCCGCCGGTCGACCAGGACCATTGCGAAACCCTCTCGTGCGATACCTCGCGATCTATTGGCTGCCATGGCCTAAAGGGCGAATAAAAGGACCGCCAGAAGCGTTCGTGACAAAGCCCACCACTTGGGACGCTGACGTGGCAACACTAATTGATCTCGTAAACCGGTTTCTTGAACGCGGCCCATCTGGAGAATGGCCGGATCAGGCGCTCTTCGGACATATGACAGGAAAGAGCTGGGGTGTGTTCTGCCACAAGCATTTCAATCATCACCTTACCCAGTTCGGCGTCTAGGCTATCTCAGAACCTCGCATGCGTGTAATCATTCGCCAGGAACGGCCGCAAGACATTGCTGCAATTCACGAGGTTAATGAGAGAGCGTTTGATGAAGCTCTCGAAGCAAAATTGGTAGATGTTCTTCGTACCAACGATGCAGTCTCGCTTTCGCTAGTCGCCGTCGCAGACGAGCAAATTGTTGGGCATATTCTTTTCACCCCTGTGCTCTTGGAAACAGAAGGTCGGCTTCTTGAGGGCGTGGGCCTGGGGCCAATGGCAGTCTTACCTGATTTCCAACGAATTGGAATAGGAACCAGGTTGGCTAATGAAGGCCTTCAAAAACTTCGGGAGTTGGGTGTATTGTTCGTCGTTGTCGTCGGTCACCCGGAGTATTACCCTCGTTTCGGTTTTGTTCCCGCAAGTCGTTATGGTATCCGATGCGAATGGGAAGTACCGGATGAAGTGTTCATGATTTTGCCGTTGAATGCGCCAGCTTTGGAGCGAGTCTCAGGTCTGGCGAAGTATCGCGAAGAATTCCGTACAGTCAGCTAATCGAACGTGATGGACATTTTCTGGCACGAGTTGACCGCAGGGCTATCTGACTCAAGGCACTTGGCCCAAGTCGTCATCCGACTGTTGGCGGCCACCTTACTTGGTGCGCTTGTTGGATATGAGCGAGAGAGGGCTGGTAAGCCTGCCGGCCTGCGAACCCACACGTTGGTGTGCGTCGGCACGACTGTTTTTATTCTCGCTTGCTCGAGTACAACTATGTCTTTTGACGGTCTGTCGCGAGTCATACAAGGCATCGTCACGGGAATAGGTTTTCTTGGCGCGGGCTCAATTCTGAAGTTAAGCCAGGAGCGAGACATACGAGGATTGACGACGGCGGCAGGTGTGTGGATGACGGCGGCCATTGGTGTGAGTGTCGGGTTAGGCAGCATTGGCATCGCAGGAATTAGCACGCTGCTTGCTTTGATAATTCTGCGAGTAGTTGGAACCATTGAAGCTCGAGCGGAGAAAGGGCGCTTGGAGAGAGTCAGAGAGCACCATAATTCACATTCGCCATGAATCAAATAATCATCACGTTAATCGGACCTCTACTGTTCTTAATTGTGTTCGGAGTTCAAGACTCCCTCCAACCAATTCGAAACTTCCTTCGGGTTAACGACCAATTCTGTACGGGTGGCCAGCCGCGCCTTGAGCACCTCGAGATGTTAAAGAAAGAAGGCGTGAAGGCGATCATCAACCTGCGTCAGCCAAGCGAGCATCGCGCGGAGGAGGAGGCGGCGAAGGCAAAAGAGCTGGGCTTGCGTTACTTCAACATTCCTGTTGCCTTTACAGATCCCAAGGATGAGCAAGTAGACGAGTTCTTACGAATTACTGATGATACACAGAACCGTCCAGCGTTCATTCACTGCACGGCCGCAAAGCGTGTGGGCGCCTTCTGGATGATCCGACGCGTTTTGCGTGATGGTTTCACCGTTGAGGCCGCGGAAAAAGAAGCAGAAAAAGTTGGGTTGCGTGAGAGCCCACACCTCAATGAATTTGCGCGCAAGTACATTGAGAAGCACCAAAAGAAGTGAGCCTTTCATTCTCCCCGTTCAGGGCTTTCACTAACCTATCATTTGAATCTGAATTCGCCATGAGAAACAATTCAAGACTAGCCACTTCACTCTTCGCCGTTCTGCTCTTTGCAAGTTTGGCGGGTGCTCAGCAAACCGTTCTACAACTACCGACCGAGCCTTTAAAGTATGGAGTCTTTGTTCTTCAATTCGATCCGGCAGGGACTTTCTCCATTCAGGGCGAGCGCTGGCCCAAGTTAACAGGCAATTGGAAGACTATCGGCACCGACGTTGAGCTTCTGATGACAACAGCGCCCGAAGGTTGCACCGGGCCAGGACGATATCAAGTGCGGCGCGATGGTACGCACGTCAGGTTTACTTTCGTTTCCGACGATTGCAAGCTTCGCAAGATTGTCTTGGACGGCAGTGAATGGTTGCCGCTTAACGAAAGCCGCGTTAATCCCGCTCGGTCGATCACAAGAACTTCAGGAGCACGAGCACCTTCGACGAAGAAAGGCATTTCGAACAGAGGAAGCTGGCCTTCATTCCGCGGACCGCAAGCTTCTGGAATCGCCGACGGACAGAGTCTCCCTGATAAATGGGACACTAAGACAGGCGAAAACATTCTCTGGCGCACGCCGATTCCCGGACTTGCTCACTCAAGTCCGATCGTTTGGGGCGACCGCGTCTTCGTGACGACAGCTGTAAGCTCTGATCCTAAAGCTACTTTCCGGCCAGGCCTGTATGGTGATGGCGATGCTTCAATGGATCGCTCGCAACATCGTTGGGTGCTTTATGCCATCGACAAGAAGAGCGGCAAGGTCATTTGGGAACGATTAGCCTATAGCGGTGAACCAAAAGAGAAGCGGCATATCAAGTCGACCTACGCCAACTCAACCCCGGCGACTGATGGTCACATCGTAGTCACTTGGTTTGGCTCAGAGGGCGTCTATGCTTACGACTTCAAGGGGAATCTTCTTTGGAAGGTCGATCTTGGTCGGCTTGATCTAGGGGCATATGACGTTCCCAGTGTTGAGTGGGGACCGGCGAGCTCCCCAATTATCTGGAACGATGTGGTTATTCTCCAGGTTGACACGCAGGCAGATTCGTTTCTACTCGCACTCAATGCGGCCACTGGTGAGACCGTTTGGAAAACGGATCGGCAGGAGCTACCATCGTGGGGAACACCGACCATTGCTATGACCTCCTCTGGTCCGCAGTTGGTCACAAACGCGTCCAACTTCATTCGTGGATATGACCCAAAGTCCGGTCGTGAGCTCTGGCGCCTTGGAGGCAGTTCGAAAATAACAGCGCCTACACCTGTGTTCTCAGAAGATCTTTTCGTTGTAGTCAGTGGACGAGGTCCAGAGCGTCCAATCTTTGTGGTGCGTCCGAACGCACGCGGCGATGTGACCCTCTCTGACGGGAAAAAGAGCAGTGATGCCATTGTTTGGAGCATGAGGGGCCGTGGCTCCTACATGCCCACGCCGCTCGTCTACAACGGAACGCTGTACGTCCTGAACAATAACGGTTTATTTGACGCATATAATCTCAAGTCGGGCGCAGAAATCTATCGCCAAAGGTTACCTGTGGTCGGTAGCGGCTTCAGTGCCTCACCTGTTGCGGCTGATGGCAAGATTTATCTTTCGAATGAAGACGGCGAGATACTGGTGATTGCAGCCGGCGAAAAGTTTAGTCATGTTGCGACAAATTCAATCGGTGAGCTGTTAATGGCTACGCCAGCTCTGTCTGACGGAGTGATGTACGTTCGTTCAGCCCAAAGCCTGTTTGCAATTGGACGAAAGCAATAACCGAGACTGTACCTACAGAGGGTTCATCGGCGCATCTAAGCGCCTCAAGATTCGAACGGAAGCTTTGTGAACAGACTCAACTACGGAACGGGAGCGAAGTGACCGATTTCAATTCTATCCGCCATTCAACGTCACATGAAATCGGTCGCTTCGCTCCCGTTCTGTAGTTGAGCGTCCTTAATGAATTCTGGTGCTGAAGCCTTGAATGGTGCGGAGAGTTGAGGCGTAAGACCTGCACGTTGAATTGGGCGAGCTGTAACTTAGGAGGAACATAAACCTTGAACCTCAAAGCACGTCTCATAGCGATAGTGATCATCGCGATCTTTGGCGTATTGATGTATGTGAATTGGCACCAACTAACAACCTCCGGCACTTACTCCATGAAGCTGGCCGCGTTCACGCCTGTCGGAATAATTGGCGGCCTCTTCCTCTTTTTATTTCCCTCGCGTGCCGGAAAGCCAACGACCACCGCTGACAAACTGCTCGTGCTGGGCGTTTTCATAGTCGGCCTGCTTACAGGATTGGTTAACTGGTTTTTGATGGATCCTGGCTTCTTTGGGAGATGAGGCCTTAGGTTTTTCAGCACGAATTAGGAGACAGATATGGCAGAACCGCGGCCATTAAAGGATGCTAGCAGTCATTACGAGGTCGAGCGAAGGGTCTATCACGCAGAACGGCCCGGATTCCGTATCGGCGAACTTCAGATCTCACCAACCCAAAAAGTCCCCTGGCATTTTCACAACAACATCGACGACACATTCTATGTCCTCGAAGGGCGCGTGCGTCTTTTCCTCCGAGAGCCTGCTGAAGAGGTGCGGCTTGAACGCGGCGACAGTTATCGTGTTCGCGCAGGTCGGCCACATCTTGTAACCAACGATGGCGAGGTCTCCGCAACATTTCTGGTGCTTCAAGGAATCGGAGAGTACGACTACGTACCGCTGACTTGATAGGAATAAGAATCTGCCTCACGGCAAGATCTGTGTCAAAAACCAGGATCATCAGTACGCCGGTACGTCCGGATAGCTTGTCGGTGCGAAGCAATGATCGAGTCGCGGAAAATTGCAGGTTGGGAAGGGTGGCTTGCCCCCGCTCAAGATCAAAGTTGAGTCAACGTTGAATAATAGGCACCTCGGGCGGGGGCAAGCCACCCTTCC
>DATBSH010000008.1:0-62086 GCA_036559885.1 Pyrinomonadaceae bacterium | reverse complement strand
AAAAGGTTAAAGCTGACGTTTGGCTGGGCGTGGATGGCTTGGCCCATGCCATACGGTTCGTGCAATAGAATTTACCCGGCAGTTGCCGGTTGAAAGGGAAGCAGAGATGAAAAGAATATTGGCAATGTTGGGAGCGATTTCCGTTCTCGCGACGCTTCTTGTTTCAGTGGTAGCGTTTGCTCAAGATCCGCAACCTTCATCAGGGTCGGGGATCGTCATTCAAAGGAGAGTCACCCAGGGACCAGAAGGGCCGCCTCCCCCACCGGGCGCTCCCGGTAACACGTTTGTATTTGTTGCGTCTGAGATGGGTTTCGGAGGCAAGGTTGTGAAGGGTGCGCCGTATTCTGCCGAAGCAACTACAGAAACAATACAAACGCTCGCCGATGGAAATCGCATCGTGAACAATATGAGCAGTACACTCTATCGCGACAGCGAGGGTCGGACGCGCCGCGAACAAACGTTAAAGGCCATTGGACCCTTCGCCAACGACGGTGAGCCGATACAGACGATCTTCATTAGTGATCCGGTGGCTGGTGTCACTTATGCCCTGGACTCGAGTACGCACACCGCTCACAAGAGCATGCCGCTGAAATTAGAGCAAGGTTTCGGTACGAGTGTAGCTCCCGCTGGACCAGGAGCCCCGAGATGGGAATATAAGGGCGAGCCAAAATTTGAGTTGAAGCTCGAGACCAAAAGAATGGTGAAGCCGGAGGGCCCGCCGCCTGCTCCTGCCTTAGCACCCGAGCAAATGGTAGTTAAAACTGAAGGTGGGCCGGGCGTCAGCTACGTTTTCAAACACCTGGCGGAAGATGTTAAGAACCAGGTGAAGGAATCACTAGGCACACAAATCATCGAAGGTGTTCAGGCCGAGGGAACTCGCGTTACCGTCAGAATTCCGGCTGGCGAGATCGGAAACGAAAGACCCATCGAGATCGTTACTGAGCGGTGGTATTCGCCAGAGTTGAAGATGGTAGTGATGAGCAAGCACAGTGATCCGCGGTCTGGTGAAACGACTTATCGACTAACAAATATCAATCGAGCAGAGCCAGCTAAGTCTCTGTTCGAGGTTCCTGCCGGTTACACTATCTCGGAAGGTTTCGGGTGGAAACAGGCACCGCTTCCGGCAAAGGTCAGGAAACCCGGCAATCCCGAATAAAAGAGTATCCACAGATTACACAGATTACACAGATTAAGAGCTAAGACAGGTGAGTTGAGCGTTGGTCGACTGCAAGACCATGAAATCCTGGGGTCGTCCAACTCTTAGCTGTCTTAGCTCTTAATCTGTGTAATCTGTGGAACTCTTCTGCCTTACTCTTCCTCTTCCCCGCCTCTGATCCGGCCTTCGGCGCGTGACTGCTCGACAATCTTTTGGGCCAACTGGCCTGGGACTGGGTCGTAGTGTGAGAACTGCATATGAAACGAGCCACGCGCTGCTGTGATCGAATTCAATGTCGATTGGTAATTCAGCATTTCTGACATCGGCACTTGCGCTTTTATCACTTGTTGCTTTCCACTCGTCTCCATACCCTGCACGCGACCGCGGCGGGAATTGAGATCACCCATGATGTCGCCGCTGTATTCCTGAGGCGCCGCAATGTCAACGTCCATTATCGGCTCGAGTAACGACGGTTTCACTTTCTCCATCGCCGCCCGGAATGCCTTCCGGCCTGCGGCGCGGAATGAATGCTCATCAGAGTCGACAGGGTGATAAGAGCCGTCAACTAACTGCACTTTGAAATCCACCAATGGATAGCCGGCGATCGCGCCTTTCCCGGCAGCCTCGATAATTCCTTTCTCAATAGCCGGCCGAAACTGCTGCGGAACTGAGCCGCCAAAAATCTTGTCCTCAAATACAAAGCCGCTACCGCGAGGAAGCGGTTCGAACACGCATTTGCAATCACCAAATTGCCCGCGCCCACCTGTTTGCTTCTTATGACGTCCTTGAACTTCAGCACGCTGGGTGATCGTCTCTTTGTAAGGCACTTTTGGGGGATGCAAGGTCACTTCAACGCTATAGCGCTTCTTCAGTTTTTCCACCACTGTCTCTACGTGTAGCTGACCCGAGCCGGAGAGCAGGAACTCTTTCGTCTGTGCATCGCGGGAGAAATGAAGTGCCGGATCTTCTTCCAGGATCTTGTGCAACGCCGCGCTGATCTTCTCTTCGTCCTGACGTGACTTAGGCTCGATCGCGAAAGCTATCGCAGCTTCCGGGTATTCAACTGCGTCATAAACAATCGGCGCCTGCTTATCGCACAAAGTATCGCCTACCTGAGTCTCTCTCAATTTTACGAACGCTACGATGTCACCCGCATGCGCTTCCGGGATCTTATCGAGTTGTTTGCCTTGAATTGAGTGGATTGCACCTAGTCTTTCACTGACTCCGCGAGTCGAATTAAATGCATTTGCGTCTGTTTGCAGACGGCCGCTAATGATCTTCGCCACGTTTATGCGACCAGCAAATGGATCTGCGATTGTGCGGAAGCAGTAGGCGGAGAAAGGTTCACTGTCGCTGTACTTTCGCGCGAGCCGTTCACTGTCAGGACCAGCGTCGAGTGCGCTGCCATATTCGGCTTCGTGATGTGCCGGATCTGGCGCGTAATCGACAAGTCCGTTCAGCAATGCACGCAGCCCAACGTGGGTAATACTCGAAACGGCGAAAACCGGACACAGCTTGCTTTGAGCAATTGCGGTATTAATGTTAGGTAGAATGTCTTCCTCGTCTAGCGTGCCCTGTTCGAAATACTTCTCCATCAACTGGTCATTCGATTCTGCAACCAGTTCGACTAACCGCTCACGCGTTTTGTCTACAATGTCGCGTCCTTCGCTCGGAATGTCGATCTCCTTCGCCTGTCCATCAGAGCCAAGTTCGTACGCCTTCATGTGAACTACGTCGACAACTCCGCGGAAATCCTTTTCCTTTCCGATCGGTAACGTGAATGGAATGATGGCGCGACTAAATGTCTTTTGTGCGCTTTGAAGCGCGGCGCCAAAGTCTGCATGCTCCTTATCGAGTTTCGTGATGACCATCACTCGCGGCACCAGGAACTCATTTGCATAGGCCCAGGTCTTCTCTGTTTGCACCTCGACGCCCTTAACTCCATCGATAGCGACAATCGCGCAGTCTGCTACGCGGAGTGCGGGTCGAGCGTGTGAGATGAATGCGGCGTATCCGGGGGTATCAATGAAATTCAATTTTGTTTCGCGATGTTCGAGGTGTGCGAGCGCGCTGTTTAGTGTGATCTTGCGGGCGATGGAATCTTCTTCGTGGTCGGTAACAGTCGTACCTTCGTCGACTTTTCCCCAACGTGGTGTGGCTCCGGCGACGTAGAGAAGCGAACTGATCAGCTGCGTCTTCCCTGCGTCGCCATGTCCAATGACAGCGAGATTTCTAATGGCCTCGGTGGTAAAGACTTTCATAAGAATTGATTCCTTTCAGGCAAGCGAATTTTTGGCGAAGGATACCCATCACACTGTTCGATTCGGCGGGATGTGTTCCGTGATTGTGTCTGTAATTTATCTGACCTGTGACGGTGCTGGCAAGTTCACTCAAGGAAGTAAGAAAAGTGCGCCTTAAGCCATCTTCAACGGTGTTTTTGGCATCACAGCAAGTGGAATTGGAGATTGTTAAAGTTATGTATTACAAGAAATTCGTATCGCTTTTTGTTGCGCTCGTGATTGCTCTTTCAGCCGTCATGACAGCGTTCGCCCGAAGTGATGCAGATGAAAAAAATCAGCGCCGGCGACAAGTGATGGAGCCGGTTAACATTGCAGTTCTGATTCAGGACGACCTCGTCTCGCAGGTCGCAAACGAAATCGGCGAGACGCGCGATTTCATTCGTTCGCTGCCGCAAGGCTCGCGTGTGATGGTTGGCTATATCACCGCCGGATCTTTGCAGGTGAGACAACCATTTACTACTGACCTTGATAAGGCGGCGCGCTCCTTGAGAATTCCGATTGCGAGTACTAGTAGTTCGCCTTTCAACCCGTACGTCGAAGTAGTTGAAGCATTGCGAAAGTTCGATAAGAGCTGGACCAACAATGCATTGCTACTGATCTCCGATGGTCTGGATGTTTCGCGTGGGTTTGATTCATCAGCTGCAGGACATACATTGGATATAGATCGTTCGATTGCTGAAGCTAATCGACGTCAAGTATCTGTTTTCACTTTCTACGCGCCTTCGGTTGGATTGACGAGTCACAGTCGACTGGCTGCGAGCTACGGGCAGAGTTCTCTTAATCGCCTAGCAGACAGTACCGGTGGTCAAGCGTTCTTCCAGGGCGCTACTGGTTTCGTAACGTTTCACTCGTACTTCAAGCGGTTGCAGGAAGCTCTCAATCGACAGTACGCGAGAGCGTCGTAGATTGCATGCTAGTCATATAACAACGCCGTCGAAGATAAGCTTCGGCGGCGTTTTTATGTCCGATATCCTTCAGCTTGTCGTGACGTACGACGGATTCAACTTTTTTCAGGAATACGTGTCGGTGCAATCTAGCGATTCAATCATGTGCAACCTCAGTTTCTGAAAGACGTTGAATGCTTCGCATCTCACGACAAGCTGAAGCGTATCGGACATTCAGAACGCTTGGCACGATTGGAACACGGTGGTAAAGTTATGCGCACCGGACTGAATAGAATCCACAGATTACACGGAGTGGATATTCTTACTGTTTTCAGGCTCTCACTAACCACACACAACGGCCGTGCGCGAGTACTGTCTCATCGTTGAGGGCGCCTACCTTTCGGAGGCTGAGGCCGAGCACGCCTTGCGCGACCCTTTCATTGAAGACTGGGTCGAGCAAACCGGCCGCTTCCGCATTCACAACATGAATGAGATTCAGATAACGCCGGGTGTGACGCTGGGCTCCCTCGGCGTTGTCATGATTGACGACCGACTTTTCGAAATTGCCAGCACGGATCCAGACCATCCCCTAACAGAACACACGGCAAAGGGTGTTGCCGAAGCCCTGCGACGCCAGGACATGTTTGAAGAGGTTCGCACCGAACCACGCCTTGCAGAGTGAGCGATGGACCAAGTCGAAGGATCGTTCCTGGATCGTCGCGTCGTAGTTCTAGTCGCTGACATCACAAAGCAAGCGGTAACTGCTATCGTGAACGCGGCGAACTCTTCATTGATGGGTGGTGGCGGCGTCGACGGAGCAATACATCGAGCTGGCGGGCCGCAGATTCTTGCTGAATGTGAAAGGATCAGAAAGACGATCTATCCCAAAGGACTACCGACGGGTGAAGCGGTAATAACTACGGCGGGTTTGCTTCCAGCGCAGTACGTGATCCATACCGTCGGCCCTGTTTACGGAGAGAACCGAGGTCGTGATGCCGAATTGTTAGCTGCTTGTTACGAGAACTCACTGGCCCTGGCCGTCGAACATGCAATGTCCTCTATTGCTTTTCCCGCCATTTCGACAGGCATTTTTGGGTATCCCAAAGATGAGGCCGCCGCAGTTTCTTCTGAAGCTATCCGCCGTTTTCTTCAGAAAGATAAGCTGATCAATGAGGTTCGCCTCGTGTTCTTCCAGCGCAGTGACGCTGCCGCATTCCTCGAAAATCAGAAATTCGAGTAAACTCTCCGATTCTTATGTCGATACGCTTTAGCTTGTCGTGGCTGTTGTTACACTCAACGTGAGTCAGATTAGACTGTCAGAATCAGAAGAGCTTTATTAAAAATTACGAGAATTAAAACAATATCGAATGATCGAAACTACTGAGATCGAAAAACAAGACGAGGGCAAGATCGAATTGCCCTCGTCTCTTTTACCTTTAGAACAGTTGTCCTGGAACTACTGGTGGAGTTGGGCACCAGACGGCTTAAGTATTTTCCGCGATTTAGATCCTGACACTTGGGAAGAATGTGAACATAACCCGCGACAACTCCTCGCGAAAACGTCCGAGTACCGTCTGGCTCAAGCTGCGACGGATCCATATTATCTCGAACGCGTAACACGCATCAGCGAAAAGTTTAAAGCGTACATTGACCATGCGCCGGATTGGTCCGCATCTCCTAGTGCCTCTGCCGTTACTCACCAGCATCCCGTCGCCTATTTTTGTGCCGAATACGGCGTCCACAATTCGCTGCCACTATATTCCGGCGGACTCGGCATTCTCGCCGGTGATCACCTTAAGTCGGCGAGTGATTTGGGTCTTCCCTTAATCGCGGTTGGTCTTCTTTATCGGTATGGTTATTTTCGTCAGCGACTGCGCAACGATGGTTGGCAGGAAGAGCATTACGGTGAGACACGTCCAACTGAACTTCCAATCAAGTTGGTCGTGTCCAAGAACAACACGCCTCTCAAAATTGAAGTCGTAATCCGCAATCGCCGTGTGCTGGCCCAAGTCTGGCGCGCAGCCGTAGGTCGCGTTCAGCTATACCTCCTCGATACAAACATCCCGGACAACATAGAAACAGATCGATGGGTTACAGGACATCTTTACGGCGGCGATCGTGAAACTCGTATTGTTCAGGAGATGTTGCTCGGGATCGGAGGTGTCAGGCTCCTACGGAAACTTGGAGTCACACCGCATGTGTTTCATCTCAATGAAGGTCACTCGGCATTCCTGACCATAGAGCTGGCGCACGAGCTTATTCGGACGCAAAAGTTATCGTTCTCCGATGCGGCGGCGAGGGTCCGTGGACAGTGCGTGTTTACAACCCACACGCCGGTTGCCGCCGGCAATGATGAATTCGATCCAACTTTGGTCAGCACGGCGTTCAGTCAAGACTACATTCGAGAACTCGGGTTAACGTTCGATCAGTTTCTGGCGTTGGGTCGAGTTGACGCGTCGAGCAAGGAAGAGCGATTCGGATTAACGCCTCTGGCAATTCGCATGTGTTGCTCGACAAACGGCGTCAGTCGCAAACATGGCGAAGTATCGCGCGCACTTTGGCAAAAACTCTGGCCCGGCAGGCAGCTATCCGAAATTCCAATTACTCACATTACCAATGGAGTGCATGCGCCCACCTGGGTGTCGCCGTTGCTACGAGACTTGTACGAGCGTTATGTCGCGACAGACTGGGAACTGCACCTCCGCGATCGGACTTTGTGGCAAAGCGGAGTGTCGCGTATTCCATCAACGGAACTCTGGAATACTCATCAACTGTTGAAGGAGCGACTGGTCGCGTTCATTCGATATCGTTTGTCGCGGTCACAACAGATAATTGCTCAGGATGAGACCGCAAAAGAAGTATTTGACCCGAACGCACTGACTATCGGTTTTGCCCGCCGAGTCGCTGGATACAAGCGCTGGAATCTTTTGCTCACGGATCCGGAGCGACTTTCACGTTTGATGAACAACGAGGAGCGGCCTGTGCAATTCGTCTTTGCCGGAAAGGCGCATCCGCAGGACGAGGGTGCAAAACGGATCTTGCAGCAACTGACGCAATGGAGATACGAATCGGCTTCGCATGAACGAGCGGTCTTTTTGGAGGATTACGATCAGGAAATTGCCAGGCAGTTGGTACAGTCAGTTGACGTTTGGCTGAACGTGCCGCGACGTCCGCTCGAGGCTTCTGGTACCAGTGGCGAGAAAGTGGCCATAAACGGCGGACTAAATTTATCGATTCTCGATGGCTGGTGGTTGGAAGCCTATGATGGTACGAATGGTTTTGCTGTAGGCAGTAATCTCGACACGTTTGAGACTGGCGACGCAGATCGTGCAGACGCCGATTCACTCTATCGAGTTCTGGAACAGGAAGTGGTGCCATTGTATTACCAGCGCGAGTCCGACGGCGTGCCGCACCAATGGATAGCCATGATGAAGCGTGCTATTGAAACGCTGGCACCGCAGTACAACAGCGACCGTATGGTAGAGGAATACGCAGTCGCGATTTACTCCCGCGTGCCTCCTCTATCGCCCAGATCGTCCCCCGCAACTATCTAAGCTCTCTCTCAACAGTCCGGTTTTCTTTGTTGATCGCGTCGAAACACCGGTGATGATTCTGCAGGGCAATATGGATTACGTGCCGTTGCAGCAGGGAGAGCAGTTCTTCGCTGGCTTGTTTAGCCAAAACAAGCGAGGCTTGTTTGTAAGATACCTGCGCGAAGGACACGTCTTGCAGGGTCCAGCCAATACTCGAGACATGGGGCGGAGAATCTTCGCATGGTTCGATGAGCTCTTCACTGCAAACAGGCAGTGATAGAAAAACAGAAGGGTTATCCTAAGGGTGACACTGATTGATCTGTGAGGGTATGTTAGACTACTCTCCCCGGCGGTTATGGTGTGGAGATTTAAAGGTTCCGCCTCATTCTTCGATCCCATCGCAGTCTGTTATTAGCCCCGAATGAAATACTGCACTGTCTGCAAAAAGAAATACGACGACAGCGTAAGCTTTTGCCCCATCGATGGCGAGGTTCTCGAGGAGGATCAGTCATCTTTGGTGGATACAGTTCTCGACGGCCAATATCAGATCGAAGCGATGTTGGGGCAAGGCGGCATGGGCGCGGTATACCGCGCGAGGCACATTCTCCTGGGTGACCGGGTCGCAATAAAAGTCCTGCCTCCCCACGTTAGAAGTAACGCCGACTGGCTGCGCCGATTCCGCCGCGAAGGACAAGCGGCCCGTCGCTTTCGGCATCCCAACTCAGTCACAGTTCACGATCTCCGTACAACTCCTGATGGCACGACATACATGGTAATGGAGTACGTTCAGGGGCATACACTCGACACGGAGCTGAAGAGACGCGGACGGTTTACGGCGAAAGAAGCATTCGAAACTCTCAGTCCAATCATGAGTGTTCTCGATACGGCACATTCAATGGGCGTCGTGCATCGCGACTTGAAGCCGGAAAACATCATGGTTAGCCAATCAGAGAACGATGGCCCGCCAGTGGTGAAGCTACTCGACCTCGGAATTGCGAAGATGCGGGAGATTGCCGGTGTTGAAGGTTCTAACACCGCACTGACAATGGCCGGACAAGTGTTGGGAACCCCGTATTACATGTCGCCGGAGCAATGGGGCGAGATTCCACGTGACGGAAATGTAGAGATCGACGGACGCGCTGACATCTATAGTCTCGGACTAGTGTTTTATGAACTCATCGCCGGACGGCGTTGTTATTCGGCAGCGACATTGCACGAACTACGCCGAGAGCATGTCTCAGCCACACCGCGTCCGCTTTCTGAGGTTGTGCCTGACGCACCAAAGGCCTTTACCGACGTTGTGATGAAAGCGATTTCCAAAGATCGTGCCGATCGGCAGGAAACCGCCAAACAACTCGCAGCAGAACTACAAACCGCATTGAGCTCTGGTGGCGAAGTGAGTTCTCCAACCCGGCGTACAGACGTGAATGCAGAGACACTACCGGTTGGCGGTTCGCTCGAAACACGCTCCGATACGAATGCTCCGACGATTATTACATTGGACAGTGCGGCAGGCGATCTGACGAAACCGGCTACATCGACGCCGGTCGCGGATAGAACCGTAGTCGAACATTCACCAAGCAACGTCGATTTTGTGCCGCCGCCCAGTGAGCGCCTCGACTTGGGCTCGAGTGTTACGATTCCCCAGGTTCCGACTCAAACTGCCTCAGTCGAATCATCAGTTCAGCCGTCGAAGAGCAAGGCTCCGCTCGCAATCGCTGCTGTAGTGATGTTGATCCTCGTTCTTGCGGTCGGAGTCGGAGGGTTCTTGCTGTACAACAAGTGGAAAGCTCAGCCGGTGAGTACACCCGCGGTCAGCAGCACAGTCAGTACGAATGTGACCGCGACTGCTGAACAGGTAGGCAGTTACTGGTTAGAGCTTGAACGTGCGAATCAGGAGGGACTACGGAAAGTCGCCGGACTAAGCCCCATTGCTTCCGGTCAAACGCTCAAGCTCCATTTCACTTTTAGTGAAGATGGATATCTGTATTTGATCGGTCCTGCGGGAGACACCAATCAGCCAACCGCGTTCTTGACCGCGAAACCACCGCAGGGCTCGGGTTTGAGTACAAACAAAGTGACGCGAGGTGTCGACTTCAGTTTTCCGAGCGGCTCTAACTGGCTAAGTCTCGATAAGAACCCGGGAACCGACACGTTCAAAGTAATCTTTTCTAAAACACAATTAACTACGCCGGCGTTTCTCAGTCAGCCGGTAACGTTGGAACCGTTAACTCAGGCCCAGTTGATTGAAATGAATCAGCTCGCGGTCACATACAAGGATTCGCAGGGAATTGTGGAACTCGACGATTCGAACAAACAAGCTCCGTCAGTGCGGATAAAGGCAGCTGCCGGTCAAACTAACAATCTGATCCTTTTCGACGTTCGTATTCAACACAATAAACCTGCGGCAGCGCAGTAAATAGTGGGGAGAGACTCATGAAATACTTGTTCATTCTTTTTGCTTGCGCGATGGTTTCGATCTTCGCAGCCACGTCGATTGCCGCCCTCGACCAGGACGACGTGCGCGGTGCATTCCTCGTGTCGCGACCGAAGGAGAAAACGCAGAACACGAATACCGCTCCGAAGACTAGTCGCAGACGACCGCGACCAAGCACGGGTGCTGACAGTACAAAGAAGAACAACTCTGGAACTGCCACGACTGGTTCGTCGACTAGTACAACCGGCACTACGAACACGAGTACGTCGAACACGAAGACAAAGCCTGCTCCAGTGAATGCGCCACGAATGGGCATCGGTCTGACACTGTTCATGCGTGATGCCAACGGCCTCGCGATCCGAACTGATCCAACACATGTATTTCAAAAAGGCGATCGCGTCCGCGTCCTGCTGGAAACAAATGCAGACGGATACCTTTACATCTTCAACACAACTAACAACGGACCGGCCGTGATGCTTTATCCCAACGCAGAGCTCGACGAGGCAGGCAATTACCTTCAGGCACACGTTCCATTCGAGATTCCTTCGAGTGCCGCTGTTGAAGAGCGACTACGCTGGCTCGCGTTTGATGAAAACGCAGGTGATGAACGTCTCTTCTTTGTATTCACACGCGAGCCGCTCCCAGGTGTGCCAATCGACGATGATTTGATTAGTTATTGCGGTGATAAGAAAGGCTGCTCGTGGAAGCCGACGGATGAGATCTGGTCTCAGATTCAAAAGGAGATGAGTCATCCTTTGAAGACTGATAGAGAAAAACAATATGGCGCACCACAAACGGAACGTGAGCAACAAGCGTCGAATCGCGGACTAGGGCTGGCGAAAGAAGATCCACCGCCATCTTTAATCATGATGGCTTCTGCAAACACCTCGAGATTAGTAACCACGTTGGATTTGATTCACAAATAATCGCAACCTGCGCCCTTCGCGGGAAATGGCACTCATAAAGGGGGAATAAATGAATCCGGCGACGAGGAAATCCACCAGCTTGCTTTGCATGGCAGGCTTATCACTCAGCTTAGCCTTTAATAAGGTTCACGCTCATTCGACATCGTCGACTGTAGTGGCGATTCAACAGACCGATCAGGCAAGTAACGAACTGAAAGAAGGCCGCCGCTTGTTGAAACGCGGTCGTGCGGATCAGGCGCTGATTCGCTTCCAAAACGCGCTGAATCTTTATACGACCGCCAAGAATGTGCGAGGAACAGCGGCTGTACAAAACGAGCTCGGCGATCTTTACCTTCGTCAAGGGCAATACACTGTCGCACTCGACTACTACCAAAAAGCTCTTGAAGGATTCATGGGAGCGGACTTAAAGCCCGATCTCGTCAAGGCAGCAGCGGGAATTGGAGACGACAAGTACAACTCCAATCTAATGTTGGCGAAGATTGGTGATGTGAATTTCCGACTGGGTCGAACGTCTGAAGCTACGGCGGCTTACGGCCGCATGGTCGTTAAAAAACCTGAAAGCGCCGCAGCGAAAGTAGGAAGACGATTTGGCGGGTTCGGCGCGATAGTGGGTGGCATATCAACCAAAAGCGTCGACGTTGCCGTTCCGACGAGCGCACTTACCGTTGCGCTCGAAGCCAAAAAGGAATTGGACGAGTACCGCGTTGCGATCGTCTACTCCAGTTATGAGTTGGGAATGGGACGAATCGCATTTGCCGGCAACGATCTCGAAACGGCGAGGAAACACTTCCAAAACGCACTCGACGCTTCGGGAAATACCATCGCGGGAATCGCCAGCCTCGGCCAAGTTCGACGATTTCGCGCCGCCGCCCGAACCAGCCTCGGCGACGTCCTGTTGCGCCAGGGCAAGTTCAAGGACGCGGCTAAGTTTTATACCGACGCTAAGAAAGGTGCACAGGATGATAAGCGCCTTGATCTGATGTGGCCGGCGCAACGCGGCCTCGGCAGAAGTCTTTGGTTACAAGCTGCACAAGAGAAAGACCCGAAGAAGGTGTCGTCGGTGCGGGATTCAGCCCTCGCGAATTACCGCGAATCATTGGCGACGATTGAAACGCTGCGGCAGGGAAGTCTGCGGGCTGATGAGGCACGAACTACCTTCCTCGCGACGATCAAGGATGTCTTTGACGAGGCTGCGAGTTCATTCGCGGAGTCGGCTCTTACGGAATCAACAGCTGGCGGTGATCTAAGCGGAAAGGCGCTGGAATATGCCTCTGAAGCATTCAAGATAACTGAGCAGTCGCGGGCACGGTCTCTTCTGGACTTGTTAGTTGAAACAGATACGGCGATTACTGAAGGTGTTCCCGCTGACCTCCTCAAGCGCAAGCAAGACAATCTGGAGCGTCAACAGGAGATCGCTGAAATACTCACGGGCGTAAACATTTCAACTGATGAACTCAAGAAGAAACCTGCAGAGCTCGACAAGGAACTCGAGACGCTGCAAACAGAATACGAAGCGATCGAAAACGAGATTCGAACTGCGAGCCCTCGCTATGCGTCTCTGACGTCCAATCAACCTTTAACCGTCGCAGAAGTCCAGCAGAAAGTTCTAGACGACCAGACAGTACTACTCGAATATGCGCTCCAGCCGGATGCGTCGTATCTTTGGGCTATCAGCAAGACTTCACTGAGCCTCCACAAACTACCCGCACGGTTGACGATCGATAAAGCAGCAACCGATCTACGTGCGCAGCTGATCCCATCGAAACTTCAGCGACGGATTGTCGGCATCGATGTAGCTGAAGCCAATCGCGGATTGGGCGTATCAGCCCCGGCACCGGAAGATACCGCGGGTTTTGTTTCAGCGTCGAACGGAGTTTACAAAACGATCATGGAACCTGCTGCCGCGAAGATTGCCGACAAAAGGCTTTTGATCGTGGCGGATGGCGCTTTGAATTACATTCCATTCGAAGTCCTCCTCAAGACGTCGGATCCTGGTGATTTCGCTTCGTTGGGCTATCTCGTGAAGACAAACGAAATCATTTATGCGCCGTCTGCTTCGGTAGTTGGTTCGATCAAACAACAACGTGGACAAGCAACGGGCCGGTCGATGCTGATCATTGCTGATCCTGTCTTCAACTCGAATGATACGCGGGCGCAAAAAGCGGCCCCCGGAACCGCGCCGGCTGAGGTCCGCGGCTTAGGTATTCAGAGCGCGTTGACTGACGTTACCGGACAAGCCACGCCATCCGCAGGTACCGGGCAAATGGAGGGTCTTCCGCTAGCCAGGTTGACAGGCACGCGAACTGAAGCTGAGCAGATCTCGAAGCTGGCGAAAAGCTCAGGTGGCCAGGCAGATGTATGGCTGGACCTGGACGCCAGCGAAGATAATCTGGGAGCTCGCGACATCAGCAAGTATCGAATCATCCACGTCGCCACACACGGGCTGTTGAACGCTGAACGCCCGCAGTTCACCGGTGTGGTTCTATCGCTGGTCGGCAACAAGACTCAAGATGGTTTTCTGCGAACGGACGAGGTGTTCAACCTCCATCTCGGTTCACCGCTAGTCATGCTTTCCGCCTGCGAGACAGGACTCGGCAAAGAGAAGCGCGGGGAAGGTGTTATGGGTCTCACGCGCGCGTTCATGTATGCCGGCGCGCCTACCGTAGGTGTCAGCTTGTGGTCAGTTGCAGATAAATCAACTGCCGATTTGATGACAGACTTCTACCGGCGCCTGTTAGCACCTGGCGAAAATTCATCAGCCGGCGCCTTGCGAGAGGCACAACTTTCAATGATCGCGACAAAGAAATACAGCGCGCCGTTCTATTGGGCACCGTTTGTCCTTGTTGGTGACTGGAAGTAACTGCTCGCCATCCACTTTTAATGTGGTGGCCGCCGGACTTCGGCGGCCATTTCTTTTTTCCTCCGCTTGAGACTTAAAAGACCAAATAACCCCGTCAGCATCAGCGCAGCGGTGGTGGGCTCCGGGATCGTTGCATTCGTTCCTTCAACTACGATGTTGTCCAGCCGATTATTACCGGTCGACGACGTGGCACCGTTGAACACGATACGAAACGTTGCATTTGGATTGTTATTGAGACCGGTGATCGCTGAAAGGTCGAATATTACTGGGGTCGTGCCAAAAGCTGTGGCCGGCGTAAACGGAGTGCCGAAGTCGATGAACGTCAGACCATCGAGGCTGTATTGGAACTGGTTGCTATTGAAACCCGTACTCGTCCCCTGCGTTGCAAAGCTCACGAAGATGTTTGCAAACCCGATGGTGTTAACACTGAACGTGACATTTCGACCGTTGTTTGCCGTTCCTGTTCCGCCCTGCAGTGAGAGCGACTGACCTGCCGTATCGCCAAGGCGAGCATTGTTCGTCGTGCCTGCGGCGAATAGGACATTCAACGGATTGAAAGTGCTCGTAAGCGTTCCGTTGCCGTGATCGGCAAGTAGATCAGAATCGTTGAAGTTCCAGATCGTGATTTCCGTCGCTCGAGCGCACGTGGATCCGAACAGGAACAACGCCAAAAGACAGCTCAGGTTGAAAAGACTGATTCTGTTTGGTTGAGGAAACATAGGCTTTCTCCTTATGAGGTGATTGCGTAGTTTGACTACGTTGAGAAAGTAAGAATCTATTAAGGATTCGTGAGGCTATTCAGTAAGTCGCCCAGCTCAGAGGACAGCCAAAGCTTTCTCGGTGCGCGGCAGAATATGCCGAATGAGATGATTCGTCAATAAGGATTTTATAGGCTGCGTAGATCCTATAGATTCTAGTGGGTCCATTTTGAGGGGCTTTGATTTGTGAGCTAAGATCGAATAGCTTGAACCGACGGAAGGTCAGATGGGGAAACAGTTTCTAAAGCTTGGCGGCGACACTAACGCGTTGGAGAACTTGTTAAATAACTCCAACCAACGGGCGATTGTTGTCTTTAAGCATAGCAACTCATGTCCGATTAGCGCGATAGCCTATCGCGAGATGGAGCAACTGGACAGTGAAGTGGTGCTGGTTGATGTGCAGAGCGCGCGTGAAGTATCTCGACAACTAGCTGATATAACTGGCATTCGGCATGAGTCGCCACAGGTGATTGTTCTGCGAAATGGGAAGGCTGTCTGGAGCGCGTCACACTTCGATGTGAAGGCGCGCGAGGTGGCGAAAGTTCTTCAAACCAATCAGTAGAGTTACTAAATGATGGCCGAGAGTCGCGGATCTGCAATCGAGCCTCGCGAAATTAAGCATGAAGATGACCATGCGCTGCGCATCACTTGGGCGGATGGTCGCGAGTGCAGATATAACGCAGCTGAATTGAGACGGCTTTGCCCGTGTGCGCAATGTGTGAACGAGTGGACTGGGGAGCGCGTGCTGAAGGCCGAGAGCATTAATGAGGAGCTCAAGATTGTAGATCTAAGTTTGGTTGGCAGGTACGCATTAAACTTTCGTTGGAGTGATGGCCACGAGACGGGGATTTACAGTTTTCGGTATTTGCGGGAGCTGTGTGAATCGAGACAATAAGCAGATCCACAGATTTCCACCGATTACGCAGATTAGATTGAGGAGCTAAGTTGGGCGATTTAGCTACCTTCGTTCTCGACAGGAAGCGATAGTAGTCAACTCATTTGTCTTCGCTTAATCTGTGTAATCTGTGTAATCTGTCGATATTCTTAGCCCTATGAACGAACGAGACTTTTTTAACGAAAAAGAAGAGACGAAGAAGGCGAACTACAGCTGTCCTCACTGTCGGGAGCGTGCTGATTACGATGTTCGCTGGCTCAAGCGTACCCGGAAGCCGCAGCCGCCGCGGGGCGCGAACGAGCAGGATAAGGCCCGCTTTCAAAAATCTCGCGACTACCTTGTCCGCATAGACGACATGTTGGTATGCAAAAACATGCGATGTCGAAAGCGGTTTGAGATCCCAAGCTCGCAGTCGGTGGTATTTCTCTAATCACTGCCAACCCTCACCAATTGTCGGAAAAATCTAGCAGCCACCAGCGGAATAGAGTGATTTCGACTAAGTTCTCGCATGGCTCAGTCGTTGCAGAGTCGAAGCAGGACGCAGTACGGAATCGCGACCTCTGGAGCCATTCCAATGTCTAAGCTGTAACTCAGAGTTCCTATTGAACATGACTGAAACACAACAATTCGCGGGCGCAGTTAAGACAAACAACTCTTTCTTAACCCCACTCGAGCGGCGCGTGGCGCCGATCGTGCTGCCACGTATTCCGTCCTGGTTGGAGACCTATCATCTGACTCTACTGACCCTTCTTTGGTCGGCGATGATCCTCATGTTTTCTTATGTCGCCCGCAACGATTTGCGATGGCTGTGGATGGTATCTCTCTTCATTTCATTGCAATACGTTACTGATCATTACGACGGCAAAATTGGCAAGTACCGAAACACCGGTCTGGTCAGATGGGGCTACTACATGGACCATCTGCTGGATTATGTGTTCTTGTGTTCGGTGATAATCGGTTATGCCTTCATTCTCCCTGAAAAATCGCGGTATCACATACTCTTCACACTTGCGATTTTTGCCGGCTACGAGGTCAGCACCTTCCTCTCCTTTGCCGCCACTGACAAACTTAAAATCAGCTATCTGAAGTTCGGTCCCACCGAGTTCAGACTAGCTTTAGTAATCATTAATGCGCTTTTGATCCAATACGGCACCCGCAATATGGCAAGCAGCCTAAAGTACGTCAATATCGGTGGGGCAATTGGCCTTGCGCTGCTCGTCTATAGGACTCACAAGCTGGTGTGGGAGCTCGACATGAAGAACAAGAAAGCTTCAGAGAGGGAGTCATGATATGTCTTCCTGACACCATTTCGGGCAGGATTGTGTACCGTTTGCGACCAAAACGACCGGCCTTCATAAAAAATCTTAAATCCAATGACCCAAATTATCCGTATATTCCGCGTATACCAGTAGGATTCCAGGTTCTGGCCTCCGCTTTGCAAGGTTTGGCGGTACCTGACGTTCCTAAGACAAGAATTCGGGAACTGGCCAACGCCAAATTCGTTGGATACAGGTAGATTTCTCAAAGGTTAGTTCAAAACAAGCGATGTCCGATAAAAAACAAGTACGCATAGTTAAAAAGGGTGAGAAGAAAAGCCCCGCTGTGAAAGTTAAGGCGAATTCTGCGCGTGAAACAGCGCGCGAAATGGTCGACACAGTGACCGATTGGGTTAACGAGTTTCAGCAGAAGCGACGCAAAGAAACAACGGCGGCTCTGAGAATTCTGGCGAAAACCCCGCGCGGCAGCGAAGCCTAATCCCTCACTCCCTACTCAAAAACAACTCGTTCAATTGAGCACAGTTTGAGGCTTCGCTCCGGCCGTCGTGTGTCTGTTTGGCGTTGTCGAACTAGAATGCCCCAAAAGGCGTCTGTTTAGTAGCGACCTAATCGTAGAGGCGTCCCTCCGTGGGCGCGCTCTTCTAGCTACGAAAGCGAATAAGGCCGCGGCGGGACGGGCCAGCTAATTAGGACACTACTTGTCTGTTTGATGGCGTTGACACTCAATGGCATGGGCGCTAGCATCGCAGGCGTTCATCCTAAAATCCCGTGAATCTCAACAGCATGGCCAGAAAGCGGTCAACGCGAAAGAACAATAAGCCACAACCAGCAAGGCCGATTTTCGATAGCATACGTAAACCGACCGCGCCGCCCGGTCATCCTCTATCGCGAGCCAAGCCTGACGAAATTGCCAGACCCGCGGGCCGCAAGGCCAAACACAAAACACGTCCGGAACAGTCGATGGACGAAGACGTCTAAGCTAACTAGTGCTCATAAGTCTCATTCGACATTTCTTATCTGTCATTTTGGGATTTGTTCCACATGGAAAATAAAAAGCGTCAATTGATATATGGAAACTGACAATTCCGCTGGCTCTGCCTTCATTGCAAAAGCCTCTGAGTTTCTTGTCTCTGAATACCTGCCAAAGATTGAACATTGTCTCGAGCAATTAGATGACAATCAGATCTGGTGGCGTCCAAATCCTCAGTCAAACAGTATCGGAAACTTAGTGCTACATTTGTGTGGCAATGCCCGGCAGTGGATCATATCTGGACTCGGGGGCGAGACTGACGATCGTCGGCGCGACGCAGAGTTTGCTCAGGTCGAGATTATCGAACGTGAGAAGCTTACGAAATTGCTTCGAACAACGGTCACAGAAGTGGCATCAGTGCTCAAGAAAATTGCTCCCGAGACGTTGCTGGAAAACCGAAAGATCCAAGGCAGTGATGTAGACGTACTGTACGCGATCTTTCATGTGACTGAACATTTTTCGATGCACACTGGCCAAATCCTCATGCTCACAAAGATGCTGACCGCGAGCGACTTGAAGTTGTATGATTTTCAAGACGGCGCACCTGTGCATCGTTGGGAGTCACGATCGAATAAGCTTTAAGTGGCATTGTGATAAGTCCTATTGGTTTTATCTAAGGCATATTCCAACCCTAACATCCATTTTCAAAAGTTCTCCGTTCATGTTTAATATAGACGTAGCTCTACAAATCCTGATCATTGGCCAGGACTTAGCTGGCTCGAATAATCCGGAGGCTTAATCTCAAATGACTTATGTCGTGGCTGAACCGTGTGTGAACTGTCGCTACACTGATTGTGCACTTGTCTGTCCTGTCGAGGCCTTTCATCTCGACGATGACATGCTTGTGATCAATCCCGAGACGTGCATCGACTGCGATGCGTGTGTGCCCGAGTGTCCTGTCGAGGCGATATTCGCAGAGAACAACGTGCCACCGGATTGGAGTCATTTCACACAGATGAATGCGGACCGTGCATTAAGCGGGTTGCCAACAATCACCGTGCGACTCGATTCGCTTTGTGAATAGCCGAATCTAGATGAAGAAACGCACAAAGCGGTTGTTAGGCGGGATCGCTGTTGCGGCTGGCGCAGTCGGTGCCGCCGGTGCGTTTTTGAAGAAAAGAAAGGTGCGAGCCAAACCTACAGACAAGAAGATCGGCAACGTTTGGGCACGTCCTGGAATGCAGGTGACGTTCCGCGCAGAACTCATGCCCGGCCGCGAACGCGAGGATCGCACGTTTCGTGTCAAGGAGTTGTTACCCAGCGGGCGCGTGTTACTTCACGACGCTGATGGTGAGCACGCGGAGAAGGAGTTTGAGCCGATTCAATAATGTGCGATGAGGCTTATCCGACCGATAGGACTTATAAGACCTATACCTATGAGGATCGAACATCTCACCAAGAATAAGTCCTGCCCGGTTCCATCACCGCCAACTTCGGAATCTTTAGATCGGCGAGCTGCTTAATGATTGTCTCGCGATACATTGGCTTCAGATGGACGGCGAGAATATCCATCCCATTATGGTTTAATTTCGTGAGCTCCTGGCCTAGAGAGGCCGGTGTGAAGTGACGCGAGACCTCAGCAAGTTTTGCCATTTCATTTGGAAATGAAGCCTCGATAAGAAGGGCATCCAACTGCTTCTTACCATTTACTGCCTTCCAGAACTCATCTGTCTCAGCCGTATCAGAGCTCAAGGCCACGCTTGTTTGATTATCTGAAATGATTAAGCCGACCGTTGGCACTATATGATTGACGGGAATTGCTTCTACCGTAAGATGAGCAACTCTGAACGGTTGTCCCACTGGTATCGGGATATACTCCATCACCAGCCCATAGTCGTTCTCCAATTGCGAAAAGCGTGGATACACATTCCAGTTAAAGACATCCCGCTCCAGTAGCTCAATGACTTCGGGCGTTGCATGAACGCGCATCGGCTCTTTTAACGTGGAGTACAGATCGTCGATGAAGATAGGAAGACTGGCGATGTGATCCATGTGAGGGTGGGTGACTATGATGTCTCGCACGTCCGCGCGTTCGTTCGCGGTAAGGGCAATTGCGATGCTGCCGGCGTCAATTGCTACGCGAGAGTCAATCAGAAAACACGTGAGACGTTGGTCAAGTGTCGCGTGACCGTTGGCGTCAAAAGTGCTCGGTAAAAGTTGAATTCTCACGGGGATCGGCCTCTGGAGAAAAACTTCTGTGCCGGAGTCAGTATAAGTCAGAATTCAGTAAAGTCGTGAGCTTTAAATACCTCACGTTCTTGGCCCACGCGGTCGTTTCTAAGAGCAAAGGGCGAAGGGCGTCGCGATTCAATCGGTGCTTATAATTATTGCTCTTTGCTATTCGCTTCTTGGCCTCACCTCCTGGCCCCTACAGCACGCGTTTCCTGCAGCAGCGCCTGTAACGTTTGCAAGTAGGCGTTCTCAAGCTCGTGGACATCCTGTTTTGACGAATGCAATCCGCGTGATACACGACTCCGATGAAATGCCAGCTCACTGGCTAGTTGATTAAGACGCATACGGTTGCGCCAGTTCCTGACTCCGCCACGTGAAAACGCGTTGAATGAAGATCCCATTCGCCCTCTTACTGTTCCAAGCTGATCGTACTCTTCACGTGTGAACATACCTCGCTCAAGATCGTGCAGCAGGAAATCTCGGACGACCTGGCCTTCACGACGCAGTGCGAGAATGATGATGATGATCATTATGCCGAATGCCGGTACCATCACGATCACGTACGTCAATAGAAAAGCCACGCCGCCACCAAAAGCTGCCGAACCATTCCAGATGAAGTGCATGGTTATCGCGAGGAATAGACCCAGGATCGGCAGGAAAATCTTTGCTGCGATATTTCTCGTCTGCCGCGCCAGCCCGAGACCGATGCCCGTCAGACTTGTAAAGAGCGGATGTGAAAACGGAGCCATCGCTCCACGAAGAATGACGGTCACCCTTAGCATCGCCCCACCTTCCATCGCGGCCTTTCCGTAATACAGGACGTTTTCGGTCATGGCGAAACCCAGTCCCGCTAGTGACGCGTAAACAATGCCATCGATGACTCCGTCAAATTCATCGCGGCACCAAATGATAAAAATAATCAGAATAATCGCTTTGCCTGTTTCCTCGACGATCGGTGCCGCGAACACAGTTGCGAACATCTCACCTGTTTTCTCATCGTTGGTCATGAGGGACGCTATTACACCGAGGGTTGTGTTTAGCAGAAAGGCAAAGAACGGTGTTACAAGTGCACCCCAAAGGAACGCTGTCGCCAACATCCAAAGCGGTTCTGATTCATAGCGATCAATCCACAATACCAACATTAGATAGATTGGAACTGGTATTGTCGCGGTGATTAGCCCTAGCAGGAATGGACCCGGGCCGGTTTCGACTCCGATCACCAATAGGACCAATAGTCCCAACGCCAGCGCGATCAGAACTGCAACTACGGCTAGAGCGACCTTTATCCCACTAGTTTGTCGAGTCGGTTTAATAACGATCGTAGGTTGTAGGTTTGCGTAAGGATTCTGGTAGCTCAATTGTGTCAACGCGCACAGGTTAGTGCACGACCCCCATCGATGGAATATGTCGCCCCCGTTATCCACGACGCATCGCTTGAAGCGAGGAACGTTACCAATGCCGCAATCTCTTGAGGACGGCCGACTCTCCCAAGCGGATGCGTCTGTTTTGACCGTTCGAGGAACGCAGCATAGTCCTCTTGATTCATGCCGCCGCGCTTATGTATCTCTGTCACAACGACGCCAGGATTCACCGCATTTACACGCACTCCTTTCGCCGCAACCTCCAGAGCCGCACAGCGCGTGAGTTGATCCACCGCGGCCTTCGAGACGCAGTAGGCCAACACTCCCGGAAATGATCGCAAACCTGTGACACTCGACACGTTCACAACATTGCCTTTCCGATCGCTCAGACTCGGCATGGCTTTCTGCATCAAACGAAACGCGGCGCGCACATTTACGTTCATCATGTCGTCCCAGGCTTCAGCTGACGTATTCTCAATCGTGCCGCTGCTGATGTGACCAGCAGCGTTTACCAGTACATCAATGCCGCCAAAGATCTCAATAGTTTTTTCCACCGCATCGTCCAACTCACCGTCGATTGATAAATCGGCCTTAATAGGTAAGGCCTGGGATCCCATGCTTCTGATTGTGTCGCACACCTTCCCGAGTGCCTCACGATTCCGTCCGACGCAAGCGACGGCTGCTCCACGCTCGGCGAACGCCAACGCACAAGCGTTTCCGATTCCTGAGGTCGCGCCTGTTACCAGAACAGCTTTACCTGAAAACTGTTTTTCCATTTTGTGCTTCCTTCCGCTTTCGATGATGTAGCCGGGCTCAGTTGTTGAGGGCAGATGATATATTGACAGCGGGATCGTAAAAAGCCGACTATTGACACTCTGTCGATTTTTTGGCGCCGCCCGACACTGCACTATAGCAACTGGCTCAACCAACAAAGAGGTAACCGTTGGGAAATAGCTCCGCTGACCAATTCTTTCCCAGAACTCCCCGGACGCACCCACGCAGCGTATCTGGCTCCCGGAGCCGTTCGTCCAAGGCCAAAGCACCATCGAGCACGGGGTACTTAATTGGAGCTATTCTCGGAGCAATATTGCTGTTTCTCTTGTTGTGGTGGCTTCTCGTTACTGCTGGCGATGAGGCCCCGTGGCTACCCGCAGGCTTGGTCACCGCGGTGTTCTTACTGATTGCGTTGTCCGCGCGTGAAGTATTGATGAGACGAGCATGGACGCGCTACCTGCTGGAAAATGGAATTAAGCCACATTCAAGCAGTCGTTCGTCGAAGAGTGGAACACACAAGCGAACGTTCTCCCTGTCGGTCCATTCAGCTGCTTTACGTGCAATTCAAAAGCAATCCGCCGCTGCTGATCGGCCGAACACCACGCCCGAGGCGCACCTGGATGTAGCTCTGCTGTGCCAGGATTTTCTTGCGGGAAGTGAGGATGTACTTCGCAGTGGAAATTTTGGAAGTGAAAAGACGATTGCTTTGAAGGCAGGACAGGAGCGCGTTCGGGCGTTGCATAGACATCACTTGTTGATCTGGGCTCGAGATCAGTCGCGTCTTCTAACTCACGAAGCGCAGCAGAAGGCGCGCATCGCAGACAAAATCGAAACCGCGAACAAAGCTTTGGAATGTATAGACTCCGCCCTGGTCATGTATCCGACTGAGGTCGAATTAAATGAGTCGAAGACTGCGATCCGAGAGTTCATTGCGTCGGTGCGAGTTGCGCATTGGGTGGAACTGGCAGAGAGATCGGCGTTCAAGGGCCATTATCGGCGGGCTATCGACAGGTATAAGGATGCGCTTTTCTATTTGAATGACGAAGCCGTAAAGGATGACGTCCGCAACGCCGGCACGAAACGAATCGAGGGGGAGATTGGAATCCTGCGCGAACGTCTCAGAGCGCTACATCGCGATCGGCAAGAGGCTAGGGATAATGAAGATGAGGCCAGTTCTGAAGACGCTTCATGACATTAAGAGAGTGTCCGAAGTATTGAAAGACAAGTTCATGAAGCGACGACGATGACCTTTCGAGTAATGAGGTAGTTTCCTATATTTGGGAAGAAATTCAGATAGGACACTACTAGCAATGATGGTTGGTTGGCATCCAACATCTTTTATGCGATCATTGCGGCTTGCTCGTTACAGGCTAGTTTTCGCCTGACACTCAATAGGTTATACCCGGGCCAACACCTCGACAGACGCCAAGCGCCGTTTCGATTGTGGATCAAATAAGCAAGCGAATAGGCGTCCTATTTTTGCGGTCTCAAGGAAGGGAAAGTGTTATGAAAGGTTTGATTTTATTTTCGGTGGTCGTTCTAACCTCGCTGCTCGTGGCTGCGCCGGTGAGAGCGCAAGATCAACAACAAACACCACCACCGACTCCACAGACCTCGCCCGCTTCGGGAGCCTTGGATACGCAAGGTATTAAGAAATATCTTTTGGGACCGGGTGACGTGGTAGATATCCGAGTTTTTGGACAGCCCGATCTCAACAGTACTGTTGCGGTTGATAGCGAGGGTAATTTGAGCTCGTTGCCGTTTCTTGATACGCCAATACCTGCCAAGTGCCGCACAGAAAAGGATCTTCAGAAGGACATTACTATCGCGTACTCAAAACTGATCAATAAGCCGCAAATCAGTGTTCGGATCAGCGAACGAAATAGTCGCCAACCTGCAGTTGTGTTCGGTGCGGTTCGGCAGCCCACTCGTGCGACGATGCAACGCAGAATTCGCCTGAATGAATTGATGGCGATATCCGGAGGCTTTACAGAGCGGGCGGCGGGAACAATTCAAATTCTACATACCGAACCACTCATGTGTCCTGAACCCGGTGAGGAGGCTGAGGCTGCACCTATCAATGGCACGAAGATTCCGCTCCAGATCGTTCAGATCTCAGATTTGCGAGCAGGAAAGATAGAAGCGAACCCTGTGATTCGCCCAGGCGATTACGTACTGGTTACCGAAGCTGAGCCGGTCTACGTTACAGGAAGCGTCGTTCAACCAACCGGCATTTATCTGCGTGAGAAATTAACTCTCGGTCTGGCACTCGCAATGGTGGGAGGTCCAAGGAAGGAAGCAAAGTTGTCGGACGTTCGCATTTACCGGCAGAAGCCTGGTTCGACAGAGCAGGAAATAATCAGAGTTGATTACTCAGCAATTAAGAAAAACCAAAAGCCCGATTTCTTACTTCAGCCATACGATGTAATAGAGGTGCCGGAGTCGAGCCCATTCGGTCCGAGCCGCCTGCCTGCCACATTATTGTCTGCGGTGACAGGTGGTATGACGAATGTGATTAGCCAGGGACTACCGTCGCGAATCATCTATTAAGAACGGAGAGAATGTCGATCTAATGAATGGAAAGAAAAGCTTAGCGGCTGATCGCCGGCGGAGAAAACTGACAACCTTCGGCTGGTCCTTCGCATTGTTGATCGTAATTATCGTGCTTATCGCCTTTGAGAAGACGGCCATACTTTATATTTTGGCGACGTTGGGAATCTCAGTTCTATTGCTCATCGTGGCAATCAAAGACTTAGGCCACCCGGACGCTAAGATTGCACCAACCCCATCCAGCAATAAAGATGCACAAAGCGTCGTAGGTTCAAGTAATTAGCGGACGCAATCGACCAAACTTATGCCCATCATAAATGTACGCTAACGTACAGAAATCCTCGCTTAACGCAAAACAAGGCGCCGGTTGAAAGTTTAGACGGAGTAATGCATAATCCCGCTGCGTTCACCTCCCCGGTGGACGAAGTGGTCGCGTGGGGTGAGGACACGTGGCCTTAGGGTGGGGGCTGTGGGAGGCCCCCGCCCGCTTTATTTTTTCGGCTCTTTTCTTGGGTGCTCTAAAAGTAATTTTAAGAGATTTGTTTTACTTGACTGCACGTTCGATAGTATCGCTTCAGGCGTTCGTCCTGTGGATGATCGGAAGTTGCCTCGCCGAAAAGACGGGAGTAACATCAGTATCGTTGATAATTGAATTGTCTGCCGAGGTTGCTTGTGTCCAGCGATGCAGGCAACACGGGGGAACCATCCTTCCAGTAATGGAATAGGGGCGAATCGTTCAGCATCTTCTCGTGCTTTGCGACGAACACTTCCAGTTCGAGCCCGACAGCTAACCTCGTAGGCAAAAAGGAAGGGCAGTGCCGCGGTCAATAGCGCTTGGCTCATTGCCTCGCGCTTTTTTGTTGCATCATTTTTCGCTAGCGTTCTTGTAATTGGACCATGCCAGGCGTTTGAACTTGATCGCGTGACGTGAAGATCGAATGCTCAGTCGCTTAGCCAAGAGAGCAACGGGACGGCGTCTTAAGCTTTGGTTGTTCCGGGGTGCAGCACAGAAAGACACCCCACTTCCCACACCGCATAAACAGCACAATTGGTGGCAGGTGATGTGCTTAACCGGTGTCGATTACTTTTCGACGCTCGGTTATCAGCCGGGAATCGCTTTTCTCGCGGCCGGAGCATTGTCTCCTGTTGCGACGCTGATCCTCGTGTTGCTCACTCTGTTTGGCGCCCTCCCTATTTACAATCGTGTTGCTGAAGAAAGTCCTCACGGCGAAGGTTCCATTTCCATGTTGGAGAATCAGCTTTCACGTTGGAAAGGAAAGCTTTTTGTTCTAGCGCTTCTGGGATTCGTCGCGACCGACTTCATCATCACAATCACACTGTCTGCCGCGGACGCAACTGCTCACATCATCGAAAACCCATTCACTCCTCCAGTTCTGAAACATCAAATCGGGGTGACGCTTGCTCTAATTGCGATACTGGGCGCTATCTTCTTAAAAGGTTTCAAAGAGGCGATTGGGATTGCGGTGATATTGGTGTTTGTTTATCTGACCTTCAACGCGGTCGTCATTACCTTCGGTTTGTATGAACTCTCTACGCATCCATTTCATTTTCCTCAGTGGAAGGCTGCTGTGTTCGGTCATCCTGAGGTTCACGGGAATGCGGCACTGATTCTCCTTGTTTCGTTTAAGCTGTTTCCCAAACTGGCTCTTGGTCTATCTGGGTTTGAGACAGGCGTTGCTGTAATGCCTCTGGTGAAGGGAGACGACAACCTCAGTAAAGCCGAGTGGGAGAGTATTCATTCCACTCGAACAGGCCAGGTTGACTCGAAGGCCAAACGACTATTGAGCGGACGCATTGAAAATGCGAAGAAGCTACTGCGCACGGCAGCCATAATCATGAGCGTGATGCTAATAAGCAGCAGTCTAGTCACGTCTACTCTGATTCCTGCGCAGGAGTTTCAGGAAGGTGGGGAAGCAAGCGGACGCGCGATTGCGTATTTGGCTCACCATTTCTTTGGCCCCATCTTCGGTACCGTTTACGACCTCAGCACCATCTTCATTCTTTGGTTTGCCGGAGCGTCAGCAATGGCCGGCTTATTGAGTATTGTTCCGCGGTACCTGCCGCGATACGGAATGGCGCCTGAATGGGCCAGGGCAGCGCGACCGCTGGTCATCGTAATAATAGCCATCGCGTTCGCGGTAACGATCATCTTTAATGCGGATGTTGACGAACAGGGTGGAGCTTATGCGACCGGCGTCCTGGTGCTGATAACGTCCGCTGCCATCGCTGTCACACTTGCAGTTCGACGTAAGGGAGGTGCGTGGCGATCGTATTTAGTCATCGCTTTGATCTTCATCTACACAACAATCCAGAACATTCACGAACGTCCTGAAGGTATTAAGATCGCGTCGTTCTTTATTCTGACGATCATCGTTTCGTCGCTAGTGTCGCGAGTGTGGCGCTCCACGGAGCTTCGTGTCGAACAAATCGAACTCGACGACCGCGCCCGACAGTTCATCAAAGATGCTGCGAAGGGAACCATCAGAATCATTGCGAATCGTCGTGACAAGGGTGACGTCACGGAGTATCAATTCAAAGAACAAGAGAAACGTACCAATAACCACATCCCTTCAGGTGAGCCTATTCTATTCTTTGAAGTCACACCCGGGGATGCGTCAGAGTTTGCCGGCACACTAAACATCCGCGGTGAAGACGTTGACGGTTATCGTATCCTCAGAACAGAATCTCCCGCCGTTCCAAATGCTATTGCGGCTTTTCTGATCTACTTGCGTGACGAGATGGGGAAGTTACCGCATGTGTACTTCGGTTGGAGTGAAGGAAACCCGATCTCTTATTTGCTGAAGTATATTGCGTTTGGTGAAGGCGACACGGCGCCTGTAACTCACGAAGTTCTGCGACAGGCAGTGCGAGACCCGAACGAGCGTCCGATTGTGCACGTCGGAGGGTGACGAGCCAAAGCCGTCATATAATTGTTCCACTGAAAACCTGAGGGTGGTTAGTTCTGGGCGGCTTCCTGCTCTGGAGTTCGGCCGGCGAGAAAGCATGATCTGCAATAGACAGGACGTCCTTGTGAGGGGTAGAAAGGCACTGTTGTCTGTTGTCCGCATTGCGCGCACTGGACCGATACTTCTATTCGCTGACGAACACCAGATGATTGCGCTGCCGCAATGGCGGCGAGGCGTTCGTTCTTGGCTTGCTTACAGGGCTTACACCGCTTTGGTTCGTTCCTTAACCCTTTATCGTGGAAGAATACCTGTTCTCCCTCAGTCCAGATGAAATTTTCGTTACAGTCCACGCATTTGATTGTGCGGTCCTGATACTCGCTCTCTGGACTAATTACAACTTCTTGGGCCGCTTCCGTCTGTGCCATGATGTGCTCCCTGGGGTCGTAACAACTGGATGATGCCGGTAGGTAAAAGCTGATCTGCCATGAAGGAGCCTGCCTTGCCTATGAGGAGTAGATTCCCCTCGCACGTCGGTTGGGGCCAAAGTATAACTATGGCGAAAATGTGTCAAGGTTTAAATCCAGAATACAACACATAATTCGGCGAAAAATGAGAATACTTATAGTTGGGTCAGGCGGTCGCGAGCACGCAATTACGTGGGCCCTGCGTCATACTTCGCCTGAGGAATTAGATATTTTCTGCGCCCCCGGGAACGCGGGAATCGCACGTGATGCGCTGCAGGTTCCGTGCTCCGTTGACGATCACGCAGCGCTTATCGATTTTGCACGTGCTGAGAGCATCGACCTTACGTTCGTTGGCCCAGAGGCGCCCCTTGCTGATGGTCTCGTTGATAAGTTCGAGGCGACAGGTCTGCAGATTGTGGGTCCAACACAGTCGGCGGCGCGTTTGGAGGCAAGCAAAGTTTTCGCGAAGAAGTTCATGTCTCGTCATGGTGTTCCGACGGCCACTTTTCGCATTGCGGATTCGCCTGCGGAAGCAATTCGGTTTATCAGAAGCGGCGAATTTGGATCGTCTGATCAACCTGTAGTGATCAAAGCCGACGGCCTTGCGGCAGGTAAGGGCGTTATAGTCGCATCATCTGGCACTGAAGCAGAAGCAGCGATAGATAACTTGATGATTAAGAAGTCCGTTGGACCTCAGGCGGCTGAACGGGTGTTGATCGAGGAGGCACTTTCAGGCGAGGAAGCCTCGGTGCTGCTGTTTAGTGATGGACGTGATTACGTGCTGATGCCTCCAGCGCGTGACCATAAGCGAATCGGTGAAGGCGACACAGGACCAAACACTGGCGGTATGGGTAGCGTGACCGATCCATCGGTTATAGATGATGCGACTCTTGAGCAGGTGATTCATCAAATCATCGAACCTACCCTCGATGGTGCCGATCGCGAAGGGTTCAAGTTTCGCGGCGTATTATTCCTGGGGCTCATGTTGACTAAGGATGGGCCAATGCTCCTGGAATACAACGTTAGGTTTGGGGATCCAGAGACGCAGGCAATTCTAATTCGGCTTAGAACGGATCTGGTTGCGATCTTTCGAGCTATTCGTGAGGGCAGTTTGGCGAGGTTAAAGGTGGAATGGTCAGCCGGCTCCTCTGCCTGCGTGGTAGCAGCCAATCGAGGTTATCCGGGAACTTATGAAAAGGGCGGTGTCATTCAAGGGCTCGAGGACGCGAGGGACGTCCAGGTTTTCCATGCGGGTACTTCAGTCTCGGCCGAAGGCCGGTTAATTGCGACTGGTGGCCGGGTTCTGGGCGTCACTGCAGCAGCGGCGAATCTCAGTAGCGCACTCAACCATTGTTATAGGGCATTGCAGAAGATTCATTGGGAGGGCATGCAATATAGGCGTGACATCGGTCGCAGAGCCGCTGCCGTGTGAATGCCGCCTGTAAGTTGCCTAAAGTCAAGTTATCTGACTGTTCTGGAAGGCTTTCAGTAGTGCTGTTATACTCGCAGCCTCGTTATACTTTCGGACTTGAAACCGCCTGAGCGTATACGTCGTACATTAGAGCGTAGTGGGAATCCGAAGCATGTAGACGGCATAATTAGGATCAAAGGATCGTACATTACGGTTGCTGGAGGAAGGCCGAGATGGGACTTTGGAGCAGAATGAAGCGTTCAGTACGCTCCCTTTTCGGGGGGATTATAGAGAAAACTGAGGACCCGGAGCTCATACTTCAGCAGACCATTCGTGACATGCGCGATCGGGTTCCGGAGCTCAACAATTCGGTGGCGCAGGTAATGGCAACTGAAAAACTGCTGGCCAAGAATAAAGAACGTCTTGAAACTCAGGTTGTCGATCTGGATTCAAAAATCAGGGCGTCAGTAAAAATGGGTCGCGACGACATCGCGACAGCCTACATTGGCCAGCTGCAACAGGCGCAAGTAGACCTGCAGAAAACTGGCCAGCAACTGGAGCACGCCACTGGTGCATCGAAGCAGGCACTAAAAGCGCGCGACAATTACGTGCTTCAGATGCAACGCCGAACGGCTGAGGCGATGCAGTTAATTAATCAGTCGAAACAGGCGAAGCTTCAGGAGCAACTCGCACAAACAATGGAGTCGTTCCAGCTTGGAGACGACGCTTCGACTTTCAATGAAATGCGCGACAAGATTGATCGTCGTGCCGCCGCTGCCGAAGCCAAGATTCAGTTAGGCGCAGCCAACGTCGATACGCAGATGCAGGACATAGAGCGCGAAGCAATGGACATGCAACTCCAGGACAAACTTCTCACGTACAAGCGCGAGATGGGACTGTTGGGTGCCGGAACTACTACTGCCGCTCCAACAGCGTTACCAGCGGAAGGTGAGACAACAACAAGCGGTT
Source organism: Pyrinomonadaceae bacterium (assembly GCA_036559885.1). GTDB lineage: Bacteria > Acidobacteriota > Blastocatellia > Pyrinomonadales > Pyrinomonadaceae > PSRF01. The sequence goes on along the minus strand of DATBSH010000008.1, from coordinate 31,402 downwards.
CGAATCAAAATGGCACGGGTTCCTGACTCGCCATTCGTGACCGATCAAGTATTACCATTAAAGACTGCTTACCAACATGGCGGAGTTTCCAAAGATCGATCTGAGATACCTGAAAGAGGCTTTCAAGGAGCCGATAAACTTTTGGGGCATGGCCGGGTTTGCAGTCGCCGCTGCTTATGTACAGGATGTGACGCCGCTGGTTGCGGCGTTAGCTGCTGAAACTCTTTATCTAGCTACCGTGCCTGCCAGTTCTCTTTATCGTCGCCTGGTCGATCGCCGCGAGAAACAGCGGCTTCTCAAATTGCGCGAACAGCAACGTGAAGCGCTTATCAAGTTGTTCGATCCCCGCGAGCGAGAAGCAGTGGAGTACCTGCGGTGGATGAAGAATCAGATCTATTCGAACTATAAGAAGTTCACGGGCACAAAACAGACCCCTCACAATATTCAAAGTCTGGATCAACGTTGGGAGGATTTCGTTGACCTGCTGGATGTTTACCGCCGGCGCAAACACCATTTGCGCTCGATTAATCGCCAGGCTGTGCAGAATCAGCTGGTCCAGGCCGAACGTGCGGTTCAGGCTGCGAAGGACGATCGCGAAAAGCGGATCCAAGCAGCAAACGTTGAGATCCTGAAGCGCCGTGTGGCAGCTTTCAACGATATTGAGCGTTCTGTAAAACTAGTTGAAGGACAGCTGCAGTCAATTGAAAACTTCTTCGGACTTGTCAATGATCAGGTCGTAACCCTACCAACACCGGAACGAGTTTCCTCTCTCGATTTCGAGCAGCTGAGTGACTCAATCGCCATGACGAAACAGATGCTCGAAGAAACCTCCGATACGTTTGCGGCTCTCGACAGTCACAACCGCGACATCGGAAATTACGAGTTGCTGCTATCCAATACCGGTACCGGATCAAAGTGATAGTAGCGGGAGCACGGTTATCCTTTGTGAAAGGAATAACCGTGCCGTTTATTTTCCCGAGTCTCACAGAGTTGTCATCCGTTGTAACCCTCACGAAACGCAACTACAGAACGGGAGCGAAGCGACCGATTGAATTCGCATTAGCAAATCGCGTCAGTTGAAGTCGGTCGCTTCGCTCCGTTCTGTGGTTGAGTGTGCCGGCCTTAAGTGAGGAAGCTAAGGCACAACAAACCAAAGACCGAAGACCAAAGACCGGACCAACGCTGCGACCCTTCAACCCGCTCAATTTCAGCAGTTTAGTTCTTCAGCTTGGAACCGCAAGAAATACACTCTATAGCATCGGAAAAAAAGATAGCCACAAGATATTGACACTGGTCCCGCAAAGGAGTATATTCCGCTCCGCTTGAGACGAGGCGGGTAATTGGAGCAGCGGCAGGCCCCCCTTGCCAGCGTTCTAATTAGGAAAAATCGCTTCGAATAGAGCCAACCGGGGTTTCCGCTAAACATCTTAAATATGGCTATGCGCGAGGTATTCGCGTCGCCAAACCGTTTTTGAAACCCGAAATACTCTTGCACGGTCTCCCGCGAGAAAGGCACAAACATGAGCGCAGCTATCGGAGGCAAAAAATCTTCCAAAGGCGTTGCTTCCCCATCAGTTTCGACCCGCAGAAAGTCCCAGCCTCTCGGTCTTAATGCAAAACGGGTTGTAAGCAAGCGCTACTCGTTGAAAGACTCAAAAGGACGAGCCATTGAAGAATGGGCTGATATTGTTCGACGGGTGGTCGGACACGTGTCTGCCGCGGAGAGAGACGCCGAAAAGCGCGATCAGTTTTTCACCGCAATGAGCGAAGTCATGCTCGAGCGTGAGTTCCTTCCTAACACACCTTGCCTGGTGAATGCCGGAAAACCGAATGGACAATTGGCTGCGTGTTTTGTTTTGGAAGTGCCTGATTCGCTTAGCGGGATAATGGACCATGCGAAAGCTGCGGCTACGATCCACCAAACCGGTGGTGGCACTGGAATGACCTACGAATTCCTTCGACCCTCGGGGGCAATGGTTAGTTCGGCGACTGGAGTTGCCTCTGGCCCAGTGTCGTTCATGAACATTGTCAACCAGGTGACCGATGTTGTTAAGCAAGGCGGTGTGCGACGCGGTGCGAATATGGGAATGATGCGCGTAACGCACCCGGACGTTCTGCGTTTCATTCACGCTAAGAATGACCAGCACTCGCTGACCAATTTCAATATTTCAGTTAACGTCACAGACAAGTTTCTCAAGGCGGTCGATAACAACGAGTGGTTTCAGTTGGAATTCAACGGCGAGTCGTGGACGGAACCTATCTTCGACCCTGTACGAGATGGCGATTATGTACTCTATCGCCGTGCTGATGCTTCGACAGTTACGTTCTGTGATCGAGAGGCCTTTCTGAACGCGGATCTCACTGGTTGCTCGGTTGAAGAACCTCCAAAGCCGGGCATGGTCTTCGCGCCTGATATTTGGAACCGCATCGTCGCGAGCGCGCACAAGTATGCCGAGCCGGGCATTGCGTTCATCGATGAAGTCAATCGTCACAATCATATGATGAAGTCGATGGGACTGATTTACTCGTGTAACCCGTGCGGTGAGCAGTTCCTCCACTTTTCCAATTCATGCAACCTTGGATCAATCGACCTCGCAAAATTTTATGATCCTGACAAGCGGATCGATTGGGACCGTTTGCGTGAAGTCACACAACTCTGCACACGTTTTCTCGATAATGTGATCGATACCTGCGCGTGGCCGCTGCCCGAGATCAACGACGTCGTTCATCGGACGCGTCCAGTGGGCCTCGGTATCATGGGCTTTGCCGATCTTTGTCTGAACTTGAATATTACTTATGGCTCAGCGGCCTCGATTGACTTGATGGACGAAGTAATGGGATTCGTTCGTCGTGAAGCTTGGCTTGAAAGTAATCGATTGGGAGCTGAAAAAGGCGCGTTTCCGGAGTTCGAGCCGAACCGCGAGGCCTACACCGAGTTTCTCTACAACCAAATAGGAATGCCTAAGGATGTTCCACTCACCCCGCGTAACTACGAAGTCACAACCATAGCCCCCACGGGAACAATCTCGCTCGTTGCCGAAACTTCGTCGGGCATCGAGCCAAACTTCTCCTGGGCCTACGTGCGCAAAGACACGTTGGGAACCCGCACTTATGTCCACACCCTTGCAGCGCAGGCACTCGGCATCGACGTCGATCAGTCAGATCAAGAGTCGATCGATTCGGCTGCGGCTTACGTCGTGGAGCACGAGAGGGAGTTGCCACCTCATTTTATCTCCGCGATGAACATAAGCGCTGAGCAGCACGTTCATGTGCTCGCGGCTGCTCAGCGCAATGTGGACAACAGCGTCTCCAAGACGTGCAACGGCGCTGTCACTGACACGGTTGAGTCGGTCGATGCGCTGTATCGGCTTGGTCGACAGCTGGGTTGCAAAGCTGTCAGTTACTACCGCGATGGGTCTCGTGAGAACCAGGTGTTGACATCAATGAAATCGGAGGAGCCCAAGGGTGAAGTAGGTTGTAATCCTGAAGCCACGGTTGAACCGATTTCGGAAGCCGTCAGTTTTGCGGAGGCTGAAGCGGCGGATGCAGCATCCGCACGACAGGAGGCAATCGCGCGCGAGCATTCAGAAGTTGTAATTGCGCCTCCAGCGCAGACGGCGATACGAATTGAACGGCCAAGAGAGCTGCGGGGGGCGACTTGGCAGATTCCATTTGACGGTCAAAATCTGTACGTCACCGTCAATCACGATGGAAGTATGATTCAGGAAGTGTTTGCTACTGGACCGATCAGTGGTGGGGTGGGCTTGCTGGCCTCGAAGATGTTACGTGGAGGATTCGACGCAGCCGAAGTTGCCTACAGTCTGAACAAGGTGACTGGCACACACGCAGTTTGGTTCAACGAGCGCTTACTAACATCACCTGAACAAGCAGTTGCTGAGTGCATCATGATTACCAATCGGCGGCTAACTGGTAATCCCGATTCAGCGCGGGCAATTGGCAAGCAACATGAGACGGGAACTGCAGGGACGAAGATCACGGGTGCGATTATGTCGAACATGATCGGCGTCTGTCCCGAATGCCACGGTCAACTCGAACATGCCAGTGGATGTGATTTTTGTCGTGATTGTGGTTACAGCAAGTGTAAGTAAGGTGGGCACTCGCCTTGATGAAAGCCGTCGTGGGATTAATCACGACGGCTTTCTTGTTTTAAACGGACCTCGTCGGGACTACGACTCAAGACTATCCAAGACGCGACCAAAGACCAACGGGTTATTTTCCTGCCAGCAATTTGTAATACCCCGTAACTCCGTTCAGAACATATTGCACTGCGAGTGCCGCGAGAACTATTCCCATCACCCGCGTGGCGATGTGCACGCCCCCCTCACCAAGCAGACGAATCAGTCGAGCTCCCAACCATAGGGAGATAAACGACACCAGAAACACAACAGCCGTCGCGACGCCGATGGCAATCAATCGACCCATGTCGCCGCCTGCCTGTGACGTTAGCAGCAAAACGGTTGCGATCGTGCCAGGTCCAGAGAGCAGCGGCATTGCCAGCGGAAAGACAGAAATGTCTTGTCCGACTGAACCTTCTTCTTTTGGCTCCGGAGCCTGCAAGCCGCCGCGTTGACCGAATAACATTGGCATTGCCGCAATGAACAAAAGAATTCCGCCGCTAATTGAAAAAGCGTGGACCGTTACACCGAGATACGAAAGCACCCAACGGCCAGCGATAAGAAAGAACAACGCCACTCCAAAAGCAATCAAAACTGCGCGGGTTAATATGACGCGACGACGTGCCGGCTGTTCATCCTTCGTAAGAGCAACATAGATAGGTACAACGCCGGGCGGATCCACCACCACGAGCAGGGTGATAAATGCGGCGAGTGAAAACCTGAGAAGGTCTTGGTCCATCACGGCTTACAGCTTTTGATCCACCTTCAGTAACGTGCTCAGCAACACGTTCGCGCCGTTCATAATATCGGCAGGACGTGAGAATTCCAGTGGCGAGTGGCTGATCCCGCGAACGCTTGGCACGAAGATCATGCCTACCGGAGCCAGGCGGGCCATGTCCTGTGCATCATGGCCTGCCCCACTCGGCATCAATTTTGTGCTTAACCCGAGTTCTTTCGCCGCCTCGATGATCAGTCCGCGAATGCGCTCGTCGGTAGGCGCCGGAATATTCACGTTGATCTCGGCGAACGAAAAGCGAGTATTGCTGCTCCTCCCGATGTCTTGTGCGGCTGCGAAGATCTTCTCGTAAAGCATTTTGATCTTGGCTGCATCAAGATCACGAAGCTCCAGACTCAGCACCACCTTTCCGGGAATTACATTTGGCGCCCCTGGCAATGCCTGAATCCGTCCGACTGTTCCGACCTGTCTTCCCGGCACACTAGTGACGACTTGATTAACTGCTTGAATAAACTTGGCAGCGGCGAGCAACGCGTCTTGCCTGTTATTCATGGCGGTCGTTCCCGCATGATTGGCAAAACCTTCAACTGTCACGTCCCACCAGTTGATGCCGACAATGCCCTCAACGACTCCAATATCGATCTTTTCTTTCTCGAGAGTTCCGCCTTGTTCAATGTGAAGTTCGAGATATCCGGCAATATCACCGCGCGAGCGTCGGATCGTTGCAAGCTTATTAGGATCTCCACCGAGGTACTTGATTCCTTCACGAATTGTCTTGCCGCTTCGACTTACCAGGTCCAATTCTCTCTCCGTTAGCTCACCATCCATTGCACGACTACCGATCAAACCACCTTCTTCGTTTTGGAAGATAACAACTTCGAGAGGGTGTCTGGTGGTGATGTTGTTGTCAGCGAGTGTGTGGGCAACCTCGATGGCGCCGAGCGATCCAACAACACCGTCGTAGTTTCCTCCTTGCGGCACGCTGTCCACGTGCGACCCGAAGAGAAGAGGCGGAAGTTTTTCGGATCCCGTGCGGCGCCCGATAATGTTGGCCGCGGCGTCAATCGACACATCGAGCTTGGCATCGCGCATAAGGCCTGACACATACTCACGACCTTTTAAGTCTGCGTCGCTGTATGCAACTCGACTGACGCCACCTTCAGGATTTTTTCCAAAGGCTGATAACTCGTTGATGTGTCGGTTGAGTCGTTGGGCATTGATTCGTAGTTGGGTTTGTGAAGAGTGACCGAGCCAGAAGGTACCGGCGGACATAAGCAGAGACTGATTGAACACACGGCGCGAGATTTTCATTGGATTCACCCTCGTTGGCGATGGATAGAAGGCGACGGTGAGGGTATCCGGAATTGCCGCAGTTGTGAAGGTTAGAGCCGCAAATTTTCACAGATAAACGCAGATTTGAAGAAGTGCGGGAGAGGTGGATTTGTACGTTTCTTTTTTTTGATCTGTGTCTATCCGCGTTAATCTGTGGCCTATTTTTTCGCGCACTATTTCGCCCCTCAAGTCGAACTCAAGAATTCCTCAACCCGCACAAATACAGTGTAGGCGTTGTGTCGTAGTTGAACTGGTTGCGCGACTGGGCCAAGGCGGGCCGCCCAGTCGCCTGCAACCATCTGCCATGGCGGTCTTAACGGCTCCTGTTGGGCAGTCAGGAACGTATGTTTACAAGGTCTTAAATCTGAACGTTGGTCCAGTCCAGATTTGTACGGCGGCAACGCCAACGGTACACCGTTAGGGTACCTCGCTCGTTGACCGTTGATCGAATCTCGACTCCCACGCGACTGCCGTCCGTGTGCCCAGCACGGACGGCAGCTTCGATTTCAGGACGTCGACAAAGAACATCCACAGATTACACAGATTGCGGTTTCGGATTTCGGAATGCGGATTTCGGATTTCGTGTTTGTAGAAGTTTGTCGTTTTGGTATTGCTGGTGAGCGCGCTAGCTGCTGTGACGAATAGCTCTGCAAACACAAAATCCGAAATCCGCATTCCGAAATCCGAAACCGCAATCTGTGTAATCTGTGGATGTTCTTTTGAATCTCAATTAGAATGCGCCGAACGTTCTCTTTATCCTGTCATTCGTTTCAGGAGTCTCAAGTGAAAAATATGAAGCTGGTCGTCGTAAGCTTATTGATAGTCGTCTGCTTGTATGCGCATGGATTGCCGCAGCGCCCGGGTCTGGTTCGACCAGAACCTCCGATCGGAAAGGGCATTGTTGTCTTGCGCGCGGCTCGCTTGATCGATGGTAACGGCGGAACTCCGATTGCGAATGCTGCGATCGTGATCGTTGATAACAAGATCTCGGAAGTTGGTGCAGGGGCACAGGTCCGAGTTCCGCCAGATGCTCGCGTCATTGATCTCGGCGACGTCACGTTACTGCCTGGATTAATTGACGCACACACCCATCTGATAGGCCGCGTATTGGGAGACCCGGAGGGCGACACCGCAATCGTTAAAGACTTTCAATCCTTCGCAGCAATCCTCGGCGTGGTGCATGCGAAGCAGACTTTGATGGCCGGCTTCACCAGTGTCAGAAACGTTGGCGCTACCGGACCTTTCCACGACATGGCGTTGCGCAAGTCGATCAATGAAGGTTGGGTTGAGGGACCGCGGATTGAAAGTGCTGGTCATGCCCTCGGCATCCGTGGCGGACATTGTGATGAGAACGGATTCCGACCCGGACTTCTCGACCCGGGGATTGAAGAAGGTGTAGCCGATGGTCCGGAACAGATTCGGGCGGCTGTGCGATATCAAATCAAGTACGGCGCTGACGTAATCAAAACATGTGCGACAGGCGGTGTGCTCTCGGAAGGCGACGCTGTTGGCGCGACGCAATATACATTTGAAGAACTAAAAGCATTGGTCGATGAAGCGAACAAGCTGGAGCGAAAAGTTGCAGCCCACGCCCACGGTACGGAAGGCATCAAGCTTGCGGTTCGCGCCGGCGTTTCGTCGATCGAACATGGATCATTTTTGGATGATGAAGGCGCGCGTTTGATGAAAGAGCATGGAACGTTTTTGGTGCCGACACTTTCAGCCGCTGAAGGCGTTGAGCGAGCAGCGAAGACCGACGTGCTGAAAGGCTTGCGGGCGGAGAAAGCTCTCGCGGCAGCAGCGGCTGCTCGACACGCAATTCGGCTTGCTGTGACAAGCCAGGTTCAGATCGCGTTTGGAACCGATGCGGGCGTCATTCCCCACGGGACGAACGGACACGAATTCGAGCTATTAGTTGATTGGGGAGGAATGTCCAACATGGACGCGATTCTAACGGCGACCCGCAATGCTTCGAAGTTACTTGGCTGGGACAAGAACCTGGGCACGCTTACCCCAGGGAAGTGGGCAGACATCATTGCGGTCACCGGCGATCCGCTGACAGACATAAAGAACATGCAAAAGGTTGTGTTCGTGATGAAGAACGGTGTCGTCTACAAAAACAAAGACTAAAAGAATATCCACCGATTACACAGATTACACGGATTAGGGGACTTGAGGCAGTTAACTTGTGTGGTAGGACGACCCATTAACACACCAGGTGGTCCTATCACTCAACTTAACTGCCTCAAGTCCCCTAATCCGTGTAATCTGTGTAATCGGTGGATCTTCTTTTCCTATTTGACTTCTTCCCAGATGAGCGTGTGTTTGGTTTCTCTCAAGAGTAATGACCCCACGACAAAAGTCACACCCGCCACGATGATCGGATAGTACAAGCCTGCGTAGATGTTACCCGTTTGAGCAACGACTGATAGTCCGATTACCGGCAACAAACCACCGAACACACCATTGCCAATGTGGTACGGAAGAGACAGAGACGTGTATCTGATCTTCGCCGGAAAGGCTTCAACGAGATATGCGGCGATCGGTCCATACACCATCGTCACAAAAATCACTTGAATAAAAACTAAGAAAATCAATTTCCAAGCAATGCTGTTCTGTATGAAGTCGGCAAAATTAGTGTAAGTCAATACCTCTTTTGCAGGCTCGAGCCGCCCATTAGCGATCGTTTGCGGTACCAGGCTGATCGCTCCTGTGACTCGGTGACGTTGCGATGACGCGGTTACTACATTGGACCCAGCCACACGCTGCATCGCGTAATAGATCGGTAGATACGAGAGTGTTGCCAACAGACACCCGATCATCATGATTCGTTTGCGTCCGATGCGGTCGGAAAGCGCTCCAAAGAAAACAAAGAGAGGCATGGCCAACAAGAGAGCGATCGCGACGATGTAGTTTGCCGACCTTCCATTTACCTTCAGAATTGTTTGCAAATAAAAGAGCGCGTAAAACTGGCCTGTGTACCAGACGACGCCTTGCCCCGCCGTTGCGCCAAATAGTGAAATGAGAACACGTTTCAGATTCTCTTTCTGGGTGAATGCTTCTTTGAGTGGCTTTGCCGAAATCATTCCAGCACTTTTGATTTGCGTAAAGATTGGCGACTCTTTCATTCGCAATCGAATGTAGAGTGAGACCGCGACAAGAAAGATTGAAATGATGAACGGGATTCGCCAACCCCACGCGGAAAATGCCTGCGGGCTCAACGCATTTTGGACCACCAGGATTACCACCAATGATAAGAATAGCCCGAGCGTTGCCGTGATCTGGATAAAGCTGGTGTAAAAGCCACGCTTCTCATCAGGTACATGTTCTGCAACATAGATAGCTGCGCCACCGTATTCTCCGCCGAGAGCGAGTCCCTGAAGGATGCGGATGATGAGGAGAATAATTGGTGCTGCTAATCCGATGGAAGCGTAGGTTGGAAGAAATCCGATCAAAGCCGTCGCGCCACCCATGATTAAAAGCGTCACAAGGAATGCGTACTTGCGACCCACCAAATCCCCGATGCGGCCAAAGAACAATGCCCCAAATGGTCGCACAACAAATCCAACTGCAAACGTGGAAAGGAATGCGATCAGGGCAAGGGTGTCGTTGCCGGCCGGATAGAAAAGAGGTGAGATCGTGGTAGCGAGACTTCCAAAAATGTAGAAGTCATACCACTCGATCATGGTGCCGACGGCGGATGCCGTGATGATTTTCCAGATTTGATAGCTAGGAGGCTGAGGTACGGAAGCGGTCGCGTTCAAATTTTCATTCTCTCCATAGATACTCGGGCGACTGCTTCCGATTTACTTAATGCGAGTGACGGAATTGTCTTTACCACATGACGAACGATAGGCCGCGATCGCGACCCACGCCACGCGATTTGCTTTTGCATAGAAAGAAAGTTCATAAGGACGGCTGACAACAACCATGTATGTCGCTCGCCTAACAAGAGCACAATCAGAATCGAAGTTGCGCTTGACTGCGCCAATGGACATTGATAACGACCGCGTTCGCTCATCCCCGATTCCTTAACTCTCTGCGAATGATCATCAGGAGTTCATAGTACCGCCATTCCGGCGGCGGATTGGGCTCGCCGTAGTGGTCCGGCTTCAGAATCAAATCGTCTGTTGAAAGTAGAACGCGCTTAACCTCCGGATTTTGCATCACCTTTGCGCGAGTCGCTGCGTAGATCAACCGGTAATGTTCGCCTGGCTTGGGCGACCGATACTTAAGTCTCTTTCCTTCGAACGTTACCCAGTCAATAGCCATTCGCGTCATGTTCTGTTCGGCGAGTGTGCCCGCTGATTTCGCGTCGAACGCTATCATTTGCGAGACCTGCTGACGCGTGTATTTCCATTCGATGTTCGGAAATTTCATCCGCGCATCGTTTGGCCCTTCGGGATAGAGCATCATCTGCCAAAAACCTTCGAGACTAGCGTATCGCGTACCTCGAAATGTAAATGGCGTAGCAGCGAAATTCGAAAGCAGTCCGAGTTCATTTCGCTTTGACAGGATCACCTCACCCGGCCCGGCTTCTTGCGGCAGTATCTCCCAATCAGGTTTCCCGACTTCGGACACAGGTGTCCACCAGTGTGCAGGATAGCGAGGATCACGAATGATGGTCTGGTTGTCACTAGGATGTAACGTCAGGTGTGGTAGCGGAAACGAGAGCACCGCGATGAGTAAGATGTGCATCACTGACGTGAGAGTGTATCAAACCTCAAAACGATGCCACGGCCTTGCGCCGTGGTCCATCACGTTTGCGGCTAACGGAACGCCGAGATAATAGGGCTCTGATGCCACGCGCTTGCCGCGTGGAGGCTCACGTTCTTGTGGGAATGCGTAGGACTTGTCGCCGAAGCAACAAGCGTGACACTCCACGTGGCAAGCGCGTGGCATCTGACTCATTATCGCTTCCCTCTTTGTAGCTGCAAACGTGAACAAACCACGGCGCAAAGCCGTGGCATCGATTCGAGGCCGAATGCTTCAAACTAAAAAGCGTTGGCTCGTTCTACGAACAAGCCAACGCTTGGTAGTGCCTTTCGTGGCTTGAACTACCGCTGTTGATTCTGATTGCCACGCATGTCGCGCATCGGCATCTGGAGTCTGCCGTCAGCGCCTTTAGTCAGCGCCAGGAACATTGAATCGCTTCGCAGTGAATCGAATACGGCGTCTACTCGTGCTTCCATCATCTCCTTGGCACGAACAGCCTGATATCGTTCATATCTGAAGAAGTGGCGCTGTAGCAACGCCAGCGCCTCGCGTCGATGGCCAGTCTGCGCATAGATAGCCGCGAGGTTATACGACGCAGGCAAAAGCGAACGATTTTCGCGAGCAATCTTCAACGCGTCATCGCCGCGTCCTGAAGCAGCCATGAACACAGCAGCGAAGACCAGGTTGTATGGGTCTTTCGGATCAAGCGCAAGCGCCTTCTGCGTGTACTCGTTGCCTTTATCCAGGTCGCCTTCTGAATTCCAGTAGACAGCCAGATTGCGGTAAGCGAGAGCTAGCGGAAACTCTTCCACTGATTGTTCCATCAAGTGGAGTCCTTTCTTGAACTCACCCTCGTGTATGGTCATTTTGCCCAGACCATGTAAAGCAACTGCACGCGCAATCGGATCTGCGGGCATGTTGAGAATCGCCTCAAACGTAGTTCGCGCTTTCTGCCAATCGCCAATGTGGTGCCGGTAGAGCTCACCAAGATAGCGCAATGGCGTTGGGTCGGCCGGATCCATGTTGTGCGCTCGCGTGTAAAGCGTTTCCGCCAGTACGTACTGTTCAGCAATCTCCGCTCTTAATCCGCTGCGCATCACACTTTCGATACGAGCACTCAATCGAGCATCGAAGATTGGTGATGCAGGAATACTGCCGACCTCTTCGCCCAGCTTCTTCAATTCATTCGCAGCAGTCTTTGCCTTCTTTGGAAACAAACACTTCTCTTGAGCAACGGGCTTAAGCAGAGCGATCGCGCCGGCGTTATCGCCGCTCTTCAGTTTCTCTTTCGCTGACTTGAGACTGTCGTCGAGCGCACTCTCGCGCTGTTTCATCTCGCCGTCGAGCGTTTTCTCAACGAGGTCCACTTTCAATTTGCCCTCGATATTCTCAACTTTCTTGATTGGCGTACCGTCGGCAGTCGCAAGCACCGCGACCGGGGGCTTCGAGTCCCCAATGACTTTCTGGATCTCAGCCATGCGATAATCGGCAACTTCCATTGACACGCATTGCGCCGAGTAAAGCGTCAGGATACGCGATGCCTTCATGGGAGATCGTTTGTATTCCTCAGTGGTGAGTGGGAACCAATAAAGGACCAAACCTTGGGGTGGGGGTGTCGCAGCGGACCAAACCTTCCACGGCACGTTGTAGACCGTCGGTGCTGGGCCGCTGTTATTGTTGCCTCCGCCAACCCCTCCCGTGCCGCCGCCGCCACCACCACCGCAGGTGGCCCAAACAGGCGTTAGAAAAGAGGAAAGCATTAGAACGGTTGCAAGGCTGCGTGAAAGTGTTGTTCTCATGGTGCCGGATTATACCTTTCGTTTAGCTCGGAAAGAAGGTCTCGGAGCGCGGTGAGTTGGTCACCCGCAGGTTTACCGTACCGATTGCAAATTGAATCATCACCGTACTTCGAAGGTCGAAATTGCCGAATGAGATGTCGAAAGTTCCTGAAATGTTGGTCTTGTCCCAAAAATTCATGGAAAATTTCGCTTTTACATAAGTATTACCTTCACGCGACGTCAATCATTCTAAAATTCTTGAGCCGCCCCACCACCCAAAGGCTCTGATAAGTTCATCAAGACGTGAGCATGAACTGAAGGTTAGGAGAAGAGGGATGAAGATTTTGTTGGTAAATCCGGAGTTTCCGGATACCTACTGGAGCTTTCGCCATGCGCTTTTCTTCGATGGCAAGAAGTCAGCATACCCGCCGCTCGGTTTGCTAACTGTCGCCGCGATGTTGCCCGACACGTGGGAACGTCGTTTGGTTGATATGGAAGTTCGTAAGCTAACGCGAGCAGATATCGAATGGGCGGACATGGTTTTCATAACCGCGATGTTGGTTCAGAAGAACAGCCTGTTACGTGTAATTGAGCGCAGTAAGGCGCTCGGCAAACGAGTCGTACTCGGCGGGCCTTACGTCTCCACCACCGAACATCTTCCAGACGCGGACCATATCTTTATCGGCGAAGCAGAAACTACCCTCCCTCAGTTCTTTTCCGATCTTGAGTGTGGCGAAGCCAAACAGATTTATCGTGCCCCAGATAAACCGCCACTTTCATTGACGCCAGTGCCTCACTTTCAACTGGCTGAATTGAATCGCTATTCCTCGATGTCGATCCAGTATTCGAGAGGCTGTCCGTTTCAATGTGAGTTTTGTGACATTATCGAAATCTATGGCCGTGTTCCGCGAACTAAAAGCAATCAGCAGGTAATTGCAGAGTTGGAGGCTTTGCTTTCGACAGGTTGGCGTGGGACCGTTTTTATAGTTGACGACAACTTCATCGGCAACAAGCGGAACGTTAAGAAGCTGATGCCGGATTTGGTTCAATGGCAACGACAACACGGTCATCCCTTTACCTTGCTGACTGAAGCAAGCGTCAACCTCGCCGACGATGATTTATTGCTGGACACGATGCGTGACGCCGGTTTTCGCACCGTCTTCCTCGGAATCGAAACACCGGTTGAAGAAAGTCTGAAAGAAGCACAAAAAACGCAGAACCGCGGTGATCTTCTTCAAGCGGTGAAGAAAATTCAGAGCTACGGAATGGAAGTAATGGGCGGGTTTATCGTCGGGTTCGATCACGATCCAGAGGATATCTTCCAACGTCAGATCAATTTTATCCGCGACAGCGCGATTCCCCTGGCGATGGTCGGTTTACTGACTGCGTTACCTGACACTCAGCTATGGCGACGATTGAAACACGAAGGACGTCTGCTGACCGAGAGCAACGGAAACAACACCAGCGATGTTCTAAACTTTATCCCGAAAATGGATCCGAAAGTGCTGGTCGCCGGATATCGATCAGTTGTGGAGACGATCTACAATTCCCGAGAGTACTACCAGCGGGCTCTCGAATGTATGCGACGCGTATCCGGTACGCCCCCAGCTCCGATGCGATACTCCATTGGCGGTGGATTGATGGCGTTGTCGCGAGTAATCTTTAAGCTGGGACTTCTGGATCGAGAAAGAAAAGAGTTCTGGCGATTTTTCCGCCGAGCGCTTGTCGAGCATCGAGGACAGTTTGCGCAGTCGATGCGACTCGCAGCGATGGGTTATCACTTTAGGAAGTTAAATGAGACGATCTGAAGGAGCGAAGCGGTAAGAGCAAAGAGGCAAGAACAGGGCAATCCCTAAGACACTTAGCTCTGGCTTCTTAGTTTACCGCTTCGCTCTTGGCGCTTAGCACTTCGTACGAAAAGGCCGATGGCGGTTCCAGCTAACGATTCCTCACCAACAACTCCCAATTCAGCATTTGCCGCTCTTCGTCACCGCGATTTCCGACTTCTTTGGTTGGGCCAAATTGTTTCTGTCACCGGTTCGCAGATGCAGTTTGTCGCAATCAATTGGCACGTGTATCTGTTGACCAAGTCTGCTTTCGCGCTCGGATTGGTCGGGTTGTTCAGGGGAGGTCCGATTATCCTTTGTTCGCTTATGGGCGGCGTTGTTGCTGATGCCGTCGATCGAAAGCGGCTAATGATCGCTACGCAGACTGTGATGCTGGCGAGTGCCGCATTCCTCGGTGTAGCCACTTTTGCCGGCTTAAAGAGTGTGTGGCCCATTTACATTTTGAGCGGGCTCGCATCAGCCGCAACTGCTTTTGACATTCCCGCTCGGCAGTCGTTGATGCCTGCCCTCGTGCCTCCGCAGGACTTCCCGAATGCTGTTAGTTTAGGCTTAGTGGTGTTCAATGTCGCGACGATTGCGGGGCCATCTCTTGCGGGTCTGGTATTGGCCGAACATGGGCCGGCAGTCGTTTACACAATTAATGCTGCCTCGTTCGTAGCGGTAATTCTTGCGCTGCTTGGAATCAAAGCGAGCGGAAGTCCCGAGTTTCAAGGTGAAAGACGAAAAGCCCTGGGATTTGGTGCACTGATGGAAGGCCTGCGCTTCGTTTGGCGTACACCAATCATTGTGCAGACGATGACGCTGGACTTCCTCGCCACATTTTTCGCTTCAGCTACGTTGCTATTGCCAATATTCGCTCAAGAGGTCCTCCATGTTGACGCACGTGGTTATGGATTCCTTGCCAGTGCGCCCGCGGTTGGGTCAGTAATTACCGCGTTGGTGATGGCTCGCATCGGCACATTTCGCAGGCAAGGCCGTCTTGTCGTCGTGTCTGTCGCGATCTTTGGCTTGGCCACTGCGGGTTTTGGTGTTTCACGTTTGTTTTGGATCTCGTTTCTGATGCTCGCCATCAGTGGTGCGGCAGATACCGTTAGCACTGTGTTACGCCAAACAATCAGACAATTATCGACACCGAATTATCTAAGAGGACGGATGACATCCATCAACATGATGTTCTTTATGGGCGGACCACAGTTTGGAGAATTGGAAGCTGGTCTTGTGGCGGCAGTGATGGGTGCGCCCTTGTCTGTGGTGTTAGGAGGCTTGGGATCCTTGATGTGCGCTTGTGTCGCAGCAGTGAAGTCGAAAAGTTTGATGAATTATGAAGGGTGACAAGGAAGGATGAAGGATGAAGGATGAAAGTCATCGCTTTTCCTAACAATTTCATCCTTCATCCTCCATCCTTCATCCATCGTTAACCCTGTATGTTTAGTTGGAGTCACGCTGAAACAAATACTCACCAGGATCATGTGATCGCTCACGTAATCGGAGCGACGGTCTTTGCGTATTTCATTTTTGACGATACAGTCTTTCTGCTTCTCGATATCGGTTTTATTTGGCACGTTTACCTGGATGGGGAGATGGGGCTTCGTCCACATCCGGTCGCCGTTGCTGAACTCGAGACCGATTCCCCAACCAAACGGGATTTGCAAGCCGCAATCGATGCCACTCTACAACACGGTGTCGTAGCTTCGCCGGGTTTTCTCAAACCTTCGCCAAACATGACTCCTATCCAGAGTGTTGATTTTTTTGTGCGCCAGAATTCACGACGACTTCTTCTGACTTGTGAAGACGGACACATTGTCGTAGAAACATCGCTGGAAACATCAGAGGTAACCGTCATGGGAACTGCAGGAGACGCCGAAGCTGCCACGGCTTCCAGTGATCTGACTACAGCCGCACTTGAAGAAAGGGACTTTGTGCGTACCACCCTTGCGAACCAGCTGGGTCGCGAACCAACTGAAGAAGAAGTTAACGAATGGCTGCGCGAGCACACGGAAAGCTATTGAACAAAAAAACGCCGCGACCGTATTCAGTCGCGGCGTCGAAGTTAATGTTCGATAGGCTTTTAACTTGTCGTTCTCTGCCGTGCTTCTTGCTTCATCGACGCGCGGTATGCGTGCTACGCGAAACGAAAAGCTGCACATCGAACATTAGAAATCCTTTTACGAGATTACGGTTATCTGATTGTCGATCTGCTTTACTCCCTTAATCGTTCGGAGCGTTTTCTCTACTTGTGCCTTTAAAGCTTCGCTTTTGACCGTGCCCAAAAGCGTTACTTTGCCGTCCATCACGGTTGCAGTAATCGCCAGCGACGACAATGTCGGATCGTCCGCGAGTTTTTTGTCTATCGCCGCCTGAATGGTCGTGTCTGCATTTGCTGGAAGCGTACTTCCTCCTGCCGGTGCGGGTGCTCCAGGCGAAATGATTACCGGAGCGGGCTGCGTAACGGGTGCTGGTTGCTGAATGATCACCGGAGGCTGTTGTGCCGGTTGCTGAACAATAGTCGTTGGGGGCTGCTGTTGCGCCGTTAAGTTCGCATTGGGATCGGTGGTTGACTGGTTGTTCATCCAGAAAAGAACCAGGATAGTAATCAAAGCAATTCCGACAACTACGAGCACGCCGACCATTCCGGCAGACACGCTGCTCCGATCTGGTGTGCGAACTTCCTGCGATTGCACGACCTCTCGTCTCGCATTAGGTGTCTCCACAACGACTCGACTTCGTCGAGCATGTTCTTCATCGTATGCCATTACATTACCTCCGTTGTTATCACTAGAGTTCGAATCAATTTAAAAAAAGTTCTTTAGTATCGCCTGTGGTATCGCCTGTGTCTCCGATGACGAGAATAAAGGTAAGATCCAGCTGCGCCGGCTCCGGCACCGATAGCAGCCGCGCGCTTTCCACCGGCCGCGGCGCCCACACCAGCGCCTAAAGCCGTACCACTCAGAACCGTTCCTGCCGTTCGCGTAGAATGTTTGAAGTGGCGTCGCGCCGCCTTCCGATTAAACGCATAAAGACCAGCACCTCCAGCTCCAATCGCAGCGCCCTTCTTACCAGCTACTAGAGCGCCGACTGCAGCACCACCGCCAAGCATCGCGGCTGTGCGAGCTTTGCGACCAAAGCGTGATCGATGACGACGATGCGTTCGAGCATCAACAACGACGAAGGTCGAAACGAGCACAAACAAACATAGAATGATTGCGAAGATTCTTTTCATGAAGTCCTCCATAAATGGTTCTATTGTTCAAGCCCGGGAGAATGACCCTGAAAAAACTCAACAGTGCTTATGGCAATCGCCATTCCCAATAGCAGTGTTACTGAAAAACATGCAGAAAAGCGCGAAGATCGTGAAGGTTTTACTGGACGGATAGGTACGATGAAATGTTTAGCGTACGCTTTTGAGTCTCGGTTGGAGTGCCCGGTTTTGGATCAAGACAGTTTGACTTTGGAGTGCGGTGACTTGTCACCGCTTTGGTCTCCGGCGACTTGTCGCGGCGACTCATGATGTGACTCCGACGAGTCGCAGCCGATGAAAGCGGTGACAAGTCACCGCACTCCAAAGAGTGGTTTACTAATTTGGTTCCGGGAATTAGCATCTAGCGAAATGACGACAGCAATCGTTCATCATCCTATCTTCAAACAACACGATACTGGACCACAGCATCCAGAAACATCGTCCCGCTACAGTGTCGTAATGGACGCACTGCAGTCTGACGTCGAACTTTGGGACCAGCTGCTCGAAGTGAAAGCGGAAGAGGCTCCGAAAGGACACATTCAGGCATGCCACACACCGAACCTTTATAAAGCAATCGAGCAGGTGGTTCGTCAGGGTTCCGGTTACCTTGACCCTGATACCGTGGTTTCTCCTCGATCGCTTGATGCAGCGCGATACGCGGCCGGTGCTCCGTGTCAGGCAATCGATCTGATAATGAACGGCAAAGCGGCGAATGCGTTTGTACCCGTCCGTCCGCCTGGACACCACGCGACATCCGAAAGATCCATGGGTTTTTGTTTATTCAACAATGTCGCTGTTGCCGCTCGGTACGCACAAAACAAATATCGAGAGATCGAACGGGTGGCAATTATCGATTGGGACGTGCATCACGGAAATGGAACGCAAGGCATTTTCTAT
Organism: Pyrinomonadaceae bacterium; assembly: GCA_036559885.1. Classification (GTDB taxonomy): domain Bacteria; phylum Acidobacteriota; class Blastocatellia; order Pyrinomonadales; family Pyrinomonadaceae; genus PSRF01. Next base: position 12,722 of record DATBSH010000008.1, on the reverse strand, counting down.
GACGATCCATCGGTCTTTTTCTTCTCATCACATCAATATCCCTGGTATCCCGGAACGGGCGCGCGCGGTGAACGTGGAACTGGGCGAGGTTTGGGCTACACATTGAATCTTCCGCTAAGGGCCGCAACCCCGGCGACCGAGCACAAGCGAGGATTCGAAGCGGCCATCGATGAGATGTCGGCAAAGTTTATTCCTGATCTCATTATTATTTCTGCCGGCTTCGATTCGCATATTGATGATCCATTAGGTCAGCTTCTGCTCACGGATCAAGACTTCCTCACCATGACTAGAGTAGTGAAACAGTGGGCAGCAGAGATTTGTCAGGGGCGGGTGGTTTCATGTCTTGAAGGTGGATACAACCTTGAGACTTTAGGTGAAACAGTACGTGCACACGTACAGGAGCTTCACAGGAACGTCGAAACAATCCAAAGACCCAAAAATCCAAAGAACTGATTTAATGCAAGTTTGACACTGCGTACTTGCGTTTTTATGATCACCTCACATGCCTGCCAAAGCCGCTTTTGCGAAAACTGAACCGAGCGAACGTATCTTCTTAATCGATTCAATGTCGCACATCTTCCGCGCCTTTTATGCGCCAATGCAGAATCGTGCGGCCCCGCTCGCGACATCAAAAGGTCAGGTTACGCAGGCCGTCTATATCTTCACCAACATGCTCATCAAATTGCTGCGAGAAGAGAAACCGGAATACATCGCGGCCATTTTCGAATCGCGTGAAAGAACATTTCGTCACGAGACATTCGCTGACTACAAAGCGAATCGTCTGGAAATGCCGGATGATCTCGCGTCACAAATGCCTTACATCATTCGCGTTTGTGAAGCTTTCAACATTCCAGTGATCAACTCACCTGGATACGAAGCAGATGATGTTATTGGTACGCTCGCGGAAAAGGCAGCTGCACAAGGTTTCAAAGCCGTCATAGTGTCGAACGATAAAGATATGTGTCAGCTCGTCTGTGATCCGGTAATTGTCTGCATGCGACAGAATTCGCAGGTTGTGAAGCGGAAGGAACCAGTTCCACCAATCGAGTGGTGCGACGAATCGTGGGTGGAGAAAAAGTTTGGTGTTTCAGCCGATAAACTCGTCGACCTTCTCGGGTTGATGGGTGACTCAATTGACAACATCCCGGGAGCTCCAGGTATCGGCTCGAAAGGTGCTGTGCAGATCATTCAGCAGTTTGGCTCAATCGAGAATGCCTTGGCTGGTTGGGAATCGGTGAAGCACAAGAGCTACCGCGAGTCACTACGCGACAACGCTGACCTGATCCGCCAGTCGCGCGAACTCGCGCGCATTAGAACTGATCTCGAGGTGCCGTTAGATTTGGATGAAATCAAAGCGCGACCTCCAGATAGAACAGCGGCATACGAAGTTTTTCATGAATTGGAGTTCGCTGCGTTGACTCGTGAATACGCCGACGCAGCCGAAGTTCGACCAGCAAAAGTCGATACTGCGGTCAACTATCGCCGTATTCAAAAGAAAACTGACCTCGATAACCTCGTTCGCACGTTGTTCGAATCCGAAAGCGTCGGCGTTGCTGTAGCCGACTCAACACCCGCAGGCACCGGTGAACAGGAATGCTTCGCCGAGCTCGAATCCACGCAGGGAATTGCTTTCGCAGGAAAGTCGGGCGTATCTGCCTATGTGGACATAAAAAACTTCGAGGGTGGCACTGAAGCGTTTTTGCCGGCATTACGAGAAGTTCTCACGAACGGACTGGTTGAAAAATCCGTCCACGATCTGAAGCGAGCTGTCGGACTGTTGTCGCGATTCGATATTCAACTCGAAGGAGTGAAGGACGATACGTTTTTGGCGGCGTATCTTCTGGATCCAAATAGAAGTAAGTACGAACTAAACGATCTTGCGCGAGAGGCGTTGGAGCTCGAAGACGGAGACAATCCACCGTCCGACTGGTCAGCTGATCAGTGGCAAACCGCGCGCGCGGCGGATCTTACTTTGCAAACGGCCCATATCCTGCATCAGCGGATTCTCGAGAAAAAACTGGAGACAATCTACTCCGAAGTGGAACTTCCGTTAGCTCCTCTGCTTTACCGAATGGAACGTGCCGGATTGAAGGTCGACCAGCGGGTGTTAGCCGAGCTTTCCAGTTATCTCGGACAAGAGCTGCACAAAATTACTGTGAACGTCTATCAACTTGCAGGTCGAGAATTCAACATCGGGTCACCAAAGCAGGTTGGTGAGGTCTTATCTGAATTGGACATCAACTCAGGCAGGAAAACTTCAACCGGAAGAATTTCTACGAGCAAAGCTGTGCTCGAGGAGTTGGCCCAAACATATGAGCTTCCCCGTTTGATCATTGAATATCGAGAACTCGACAAATTGAAGAGTGTTTACACGGATGCCTTGCCGCAGCAGATTGCGACTGATGGCCGGATCCATTGCCATCTGAATCAGACTGTCGCAGCGACAGGGCGACTATCATCCAGCGATCCGAATCTTCAAAACATTCCCATTCGCAGTGAGCTAGGCCGGCGGATTCGTCGCGCCTTCGTGGCCGAAAAAGGGAACAAGATCATCTCGGCAGATTACTCGCAGCTCGAGCTTCGCCTGCTCGCCCATATAACTCAGGACGTGGTCATGCTTGAAGCGTTTCAAAAAGGGGAAGACATTCACGCGCGAACCGCCAGGCTTGTATTTGGAGCGAAAACCAACGAAGAGCTGAAAGAGGCGAGGCGATTTGCGAAGATCGTCAACTTCGCGATCGCGTATGCCATCGAGCCGTGGGGACTCTCACAACGAGTGGGTATAACCCGTCAAGAAGCGAAGAAGGTAATCGAGGATTACTACAATACTTACAAGGGTGTCCGTCGTTACATGGAAGAGGTTCCGATTCGTGCGCGTGAGCACGGTTACGTTCGCTCGATCTACGGTCGCATCCGGCCGCTGCCCGGGATCACCGACCGCAACGCCAATATTCGCCGCGCGGCGGAACGAGAAGCGATCAATATGCCGATCCAAGGTACGGCAAGCGACATTGTGAAGATTGCCATGCTGCGCGTCGATGAGGAATTCAGACGTGCGGGCTTGAACGCCCAACTACTGATGCAGGTCCATGATGAATTGCTGGTTGAAGTACCAGCGAAGCAAGTCGACAAGGTCAGCGGCATACTGAAACGAGAGATGGAATCGGCCGTAACTCTCGATGTGCCCCTTGTGGCTGACGTTGGTGTGGGAGACAATTGGATGGACGCAAAACCTTGAGAGATCCTTTGAATCGCGGCAATGGGTTATGGCTGAACCCGCAAAGAAAACTCCCCGAATAGATAGACCTGCGGAGATCGTCTATCGTCGTACTGCCATTGCTACAGACGGTTCGCCTGCTCAGGGTGTCCGCACCAGGGAAATCGCACCCACCATCACTCCTTTAATAATCGGCTTTCTTTTGTTATTGGCATTAATCGCCCTTCTTGCATTGCTCAGCGTGCAAAAAATGGCAGACGTAAGTTTCCAGGCCAGAGACTTGGAACAACAGTATTCAGCCCGCCTCAGTCTATTGTTGAACCTGCGTCTCGCATTGACCAAGCTCGACAACGAAGCTCGAATAAGACTTCAAACAGAATCGCGACGCGAACTTGCTCCGCCTTTTGATGTTCGCCTTGACACAGCCCGTGAGGAAGTCAGCGGTCTCGTTCAACAATTGGATCGTCCGCCGCTGTTGGACAGTGCACCGTGGCGACAGTTTCGAAATGACCTGCAAGCTTACGTTGAAGTTACTAGTGATCTGCGTGCGTACAGTCTCGAAGGTTTTACGAAGTTTCGAACCGTTGACACCGAAGCCAATGCACTCCTCCAGGAATCTCACAGTCAGCAAGACCAAATCTTTCAAACAATGCAGAGCTCGGAAGCGGAGGCGCGGCGCTCGATTCGTCTCTGGAGTGTGCTCGCTCTTTTGGTAGGCGCAATGGTTGCTGCCGGAACAGTTTGGGAAGTGCAGCGCCGGTTCAAACAGATGCGCCAGAGTATGTTTGAGTCGCGCAGAGAACGAACGTTTACGAATCAGCTGCTGGAGGGAATGGTGAGCGCTATTGCGGCGATTGACGAAGATGATCGTATCCGTAGCGCAAACGCAGCATTTTTCAAAATCTTTCCAGGTGCGAGTATTGGTGCTTCTGTGTTGGAGAAGTTTGCTCCTGACGAAGCCATGAAAATGTTGGAGGCAGCAACAGCGACGCGAGTTACGCGCGCAACCTATCGAGGCCGATGGGTGACGCATGTCGATGACGAAGAGAAGACATTTGACGTTTATTCGTCGCCGCTCGCAATCAGCGGCGACCGCGGTCAGATTGTGACGTTGGTGGACGCCACAGAAGTTGCTGAATCGGAACGTACCTTAAGACGCACCGAATCGCTGGCGGCTGTGGGACAGGCCACGACGCAGGTTGCGCATGAGATTAGAAATCCGCTCGGAAGTATCCGATTGGGCGTATCGATGTTGCGCGACAGTGTGTCGGACGCTGAAGCGCTTAACACAATCGAGCTGGTGGAACGCGGCATCAGGCACCTGAACAAACTGGTGGTTGATGTGACTCAGTTTTCTCGACAGAAAGCACTCGAGCGAAGCCGCGTCGATCTACATGATTCGCTCGAACGTAGTATTGATTTGGTGAGTGAGCGAATTCGCGACAAGAATGCAGTCGTTGAACGTAGGTTTACTGAATCATCAATCATCGGCCAATGGGATGCGGATCAATTACGACAGGTGTTCGTGAACGTGATTGCAAACGCAATCGATGCAAGCCCTGAAAATGCGAAAGTGCGTATCACGACAGAAATAGTACAGCTCGATGCTGACAGCGATGGGCAACGAATGAAGTTTTACGCGAGAGTGGTCGTTGCCGATCGCGGCAAGGGGATGGACACAGCAACGCGCGAAAGGATCTTCGAACCCTTCTTTTCGACGAAGAAGAGAGGAACGGGTTTAGGACTGGCGATTGTGAAGCAGATCGTGGAGCAGCATGGTGGTCGCATCAGCGTCGCGAGCGACCCTGGCACGGGATCAAGATTTACGGTCGATCTTCCGATTTAATTGGTACATTCTCACTCAAGCTTCAGTCCCACCATTCAAGCAAATGTCCGATATGCTTCAGCTTGTCGTGAGGTTACATAGACTCAACTTCTTTCAGAGACTCGTGCCGCTCTTCGCACCCTTCGTTTCTGTCAGCTTGAATCTGGCGCACGTTGACGACAAGCTGAAGCATATCGGACATTTGCTTGAATGGTGGGACTGAAGCTTGAGTGGTGATGAGAGTTGAGCGGGGGGTAAACCGCCCTCCCTGACCTGAAATTTTGCTGAGCTTGAATTGCTGCCTGAAGGTTGAATGTGATGAGAGTTGAGCGGGGGTAAACCGCCCTTCCTAACCTGAAATTTTGCTGAGCTTCAGAGTTTCTTAAACGCCTTCCGCGCGGCTTCAATGGTTTGCTCAATTACTTCATCCGTATGGGCCGCACTCACAAACGCTGCTTCGAACTGTGACGGCGCCAGGTAAACTCCTTCCTGCAACATCGCGTGAAAGAATTTCCCATATAGAGCGCGATCCGCTTTGCTTGCGGAGTCCCAGTCAACAACGGGATCAGACGTGAAGAACGTCGTCCACATCGATCCGACTCGATTAGTCACCGTTGGCACTCCGGCATCACGTGCCGCTGCGGCCACTCCTTCGCAGAGTTTTACTGAGGTTCGTTCGAGACGCTCGTAGACTGAGAGGTCGCGCAATCGTCTAAGGGTGACTAAGCCGGCAGTCATCGACAGTGGATTTCCCGACAGCGTTCCTGCTTGATAAATCGGCCCAGCCGGTGCGATGTTGTTCATCAATTCTCGCGTCCCACCATAAGCGCCGACAGGAAGACCGCCACCAATTATCTTTCCCAGTGTCGTGATGTCAGGTGTGATGCCATAGAGTTGCTGTGCTCCACCACGGGCGACACGGAATCCGGTCATTACTTCATCAAAGATCAGCAAGGCTCCGTTTGATTTTGTGATCTCACGTACTGCTTCAAGATAACCGGGAGCGGGAGGCACACAGCCCATGTTTCCCACTACCGGCTCAATAATCACTGCAGCAATCCCTGAGTGTGCTGCGAAGGCCCGTTGCAGCAAATCAGCATCGTTGTAAGGGACTGGGATCGTGTGCTCCGCTAGTTCGCGGGGAACTCCGGGACTGTCGGGCAATCCGAGGGTAGCCACACCCGAACCAGCCTTTACGAGAAGGCTATCACCGTGCCCGTGATAACAACCTTCGAACTTGATGAGCTTTGATCGTCCAGTAACGCCACGGGCCAGTCGAATCGCCGACATAGTTGCTTCAGTCCCGCTGCTTACCATTCGCACCATCTCAATTGATGGCACTGCGTCGATGATTTCTTCAGCTAACTGGATCTCGAGTTCGTTCGGCGCGCCGAAACTGGTCCCGTTTCGAGTGACTTCTTGCAAGGCCGAAACTAATTCTTCGTCGGCATGACCGAGGATCATCGGCCCCCATGAACCGACATAATCGATGTATGTTCGTCCGTCGACGTCTGTGATGGTCGGACCTTTTGCGCTCCGGATGAACCGTGGAGTTCCCCCGACGCCCCGAAACGCGCGGACCGGTGAGTTGACTCCGCCGGGCATCAATTCAACGGCGTGAGCGAATAATGTTTCCGATGAGTTTTCAGTGGAGGCCCTTGGCTTCATGGGACAAATCAGGCGTGGTGGGTAAAACTATTAGACACGTTTGGGAAACCATCGCGAGTGGTTACCCGTTTTGCCTGTGCGAGGTGCCGTTGCTCATGTGCTACGACGATGCGGAAGGCGTCCAACAGACTGTAGGTGACGAAGCTGCTAACGGGCGAGGTGACGATGATCTTTCGCAAGTCCATGCCGTCAGTTGATCGCATGCGTTCCGCCAGTTCTGCCTGTTGCGCGTTGAATCGCTTGATAATGTCGCTCCCAATCGAACTGGTGGAAGGCTGGAACCCGCGGCCTGCTTTAAATTTACGTTGGCTTTGTGGTTGAACGGCTTTCAGAACCATCGTGCCGAAGAAGCGCGGCAGAACGGGCATGCGTTCTTTCATAGATGACTTGTGCTCACCGCGCGCGATCTTCTCTATGAGCGGCAAGTATCCAGCGTTGGACATGATCAAGTGTTCAAAGCATTGCGCGACACTCCACTCATTGGTTGACGGTTTCCAGTTGAGCTGTTCAGCCGTTAGCCCGCGAAAGCTGTCGTCCGCATCTTGTGAGACGGAGTTGAGCTGGTCGACTAATTGCGTAAGTTCTTCGTTCATGGTCAGTATTCTTTCATAGAGTGAGTGCCATGCCCAATGGTCAACGCACACGCGTGACTCCCTCTTTCGGTTCTACTGTTATCGAGCGGAAGTTTGACATCCGTACCAGACCCGGTGCGACGCCTTTCGGTTTTGAAAGAAACTTGCGATATGTGTAATGGACTACGACCTTGGCATCTTCAGAAGCCTGACTGAATTTGCCGGCCAATTGAGCTGCTTCGAGCATCGTTCGCTGAGGAATTTCCTTCCGCGTCGGATTCCTAACGACAACGTGCGAACCGGGATAGTCCGCCGCGTGTAACCAGAGATCATTCGGGCGGGCAATGCGAAACGTCAAATGGTCATTGTCACGTGCTGCACGTCCTACAAGTAGTTCGTAACCATCACTCGATACATAATGACGAACGCCGGGTATCCTGGCTGAGCCGGCAGGTTTTCTACCTTGTTTTCGGGAAGGGGCAGGTTCGGGATCGATACTAGCTAGGGCGGATTCATCATGTGTCTCGATGATGCTATCGAGTTCTTTCTGTTGTTGCTGAAGCTCTCCAATTTCAGTCTGCAGTCGGCCCAACCGCTTGACAATCTCTTCGCGTCCACGCTTTGCTTTCGTGTAAAGACGAAACCTCCGTGTTGCTTCCTCCTGGATTGATGAGTTCTCGTCAATCTCAATAGCGATTCGCGGCGAACCCTCGGCGTAGTAATCAATCACCTCCACAATTGGTCCTTTGCGGATTGCCGTTCCAACATTCGCCAGTAACAGATCTCCCATTCGTTTGTGTAATTCAGGGTCACCTTGAGCTAACAGATCATGCTCGAGATTTTTTTGTAGCTTCTGTTTCTGGCTGAGTGATTGCCGCAAACGCCCTCGCACGCGACGTACGCGCTCGTCGAAGACTCTTTGGTGGTCGGTTTCTGTGAAGTACCGATCAGCCACAGCAGAGGGAGACTCATTTTCTACTGGCAATGGATGTTGCGAATGCTGACCGTGCGGCTGTCGAGGCGGCGTTTGGTATGTTTCGCCTCGTTGCTGACCCTCACCTCTGGTAGGCCGCAGCGCCTCAATGATTCGATCTTGGTGATTGGTGAGCAGCAGATTTGCGGAGCGTCCGGTCAATTGAGCGATCAGAGTAGATGCTTCGCCGTCGTGTGTATCGTCCATTGGCTCGAAGCTCAAAAGAACAATCCGATCCGTCGGCAGCTTCTCGATACCTACCAGTTTTGATCCCCCAATTTTTGCCCGCAGCAACTGGGCAAAAGGCGACTGCGGTAAAGCTGTTTTCTCAAGTTCTTTGAGTCGGCGCTTGATTAGATAAAAGCGAGGACTAGAAGGCTCGACACTCATGAAAAGAAACTCACCGCCTCTAAGGCCGAAGTTGATTGCGAGCGACAACGGTGTAAGTTGAAGAACCGTTCCGACGAACCGTCCGGTGAGTTTTGAACGGAGTTCGGCGGCAATCTCAGTTAAGAGCTGATCGTCCATTAATGTTCATCAGCCTAACAGACCAAAACAGGAAAAACATCCACAGATTACACAGATTGGATCAGGAGCAGGAGCAGCAGGCAGGAGCAGGAATCATTTGCCATATGACAATTGAAATTTTTCATTTGCCATTTTCAAAGCCTTTCCGCCCGGTATGTCGGCACGAAGCCTTAAATTACAAATGAAAGATATCAAATGTCATATGGCAAATGATTAGATCTTGATTACGGCGGTTTGGGTGAAGCGATCGTGCATGGTGTCGCCTTCGCGGCTAATCAAAGCGTAAAGAACGCCGAGGCCGGCGATGGCAAGTGAGATTAGATAAAGAAAAGCGCGGCCGGCTGCCTGGCCGCCCGTCGGGATCAATCCAGTTCTGACGTCGATGACACGCAAGGAGAAAAGTTTCATCGCCCACGTTCGTCCCGCAAGGGCGATAGAAAGCGTGAAGTACAAAAACGTCATCACGGCGCCGCAGCTGATCAGAACGACCAACGGCCGTGGCGAAGTAAGGTCCACACCCTTCCAATAAAGCCCCAGCGCAACTGGCGATGAAATCAACGCACAGGTAGCCAGATCAAACACAGCAGATATAAACCGGCGAAATGCAGAGGCCCTCTTCCTTGTGACTTCGTCCACTCGTAATGTGCGCGAAATGGAATCCAGGTAATTGAGTGCCGGATCGTTCGGATCATCGACTATTAGGCGCTTCGCTCGCGGCCTTTCGACTTTAAGTGCCGGCGCAACCTCAGTCGTTGCAACTACGCTCAATCCGTGAATCTTCTCAGGCTGCACCTCATCACGTTCTACTTCCGGAGGTGCTGGCGTGGCCACTTTCAGTTGGGGCGCAACTGATGGCGCAGCTTCATTGATGTCGGGCACTGCGTCTTGGACCTCCAGAGAAGGTGCATAAGCAATTGCTGTTGCGGTATTTACGCGGTGGTGAAATCCCTCGGTCGGCGCTACTTGATTTGCACGTTCAATACGCCTCAGAGCTGCGGCAACAAGGGGATTAATCGCTGGAGTTTCCGCTTGCGGTAACAGCTCAAGTTGTGGCGCACGCACTGCTTCTTCCGCCCGCCGACGTTCGGCCTCTGCAGCTTCTCGCGCAGCTTCTCGCGCGCGTCGCTCTTGCACTTCTCGGACGCGAACACTTAATTCCTTACGCCATTCAGGCACTGAAGACCTGACCACGCCCGGAAACTCAATCAGGGTTGACCGTTTTGTTTGATTGATTGAAGAGGAAACACCTATTTCAGTGTCGGAGGTAAGAATTTGACCGCAATCGATGCAGGTTGTGGAATTGTTAGTCGTCGATCCGCACGAGGGACACTGCATCAGAACCGCCTCCGAGGGATTGAGCAGACGGAGGACGACTAAACGTTGCACGCCCCCGCCGCATCGCAATCGCGACGCATCCTATCAGGAAAAACTTTAACTGGTCAACGAGAAAATAAAGCAGGCGTTGAAGTTGTCGCGCTGAGTTGTCGAGGTCTGTTTCAACAAGAGTGGCTCAGGAAGTCGCGGCTAGGAACGGAGGGACTCCTCGTGCTCCTGGTTGCCCCTGATTCTAAAGTGGCGTTCGACCGGCGAATCCGGCATCGACGTCATGCCACCATTCGAGTTCGTCACCTTCTCCCATTTGCCAGCAGAGGAGAACCACCCGTCCATCGCGCAGCGAAGGAAAATCCACCAAACCACGCTCGAAATCTTTTAGTTGTACACCGAGGGCCTCAAGGTCTGATAGGGCGAGCGTCAAAGCTGAAAGCGCCGTTGCATACTGCACACCACCGTCAATACCACCACCACCGCGTTCCGCTGCTTCGGAAGCTTTTTTGGCAACGTCCCGATAGCGCGAAACTAACTTATGCGAACGCTGAATGCGCGCGACGATCTCTCTAACGCTTGGGAGAAGCGCATTCGCTTCTTCAACCGTGAATATCTTGATTTGTTCCTCGCCGGCTGGCATCAGTGATCGTCTGTGATCCGGATAAATTCCGTTGCCGCCTCAAACTCCGCTTCTTCTTCGTCGATTTCTGCTTCGATTACGACGCGCATCGCAGCCTGGAAACTCTCAGCCGCTTCTGGCGTGATCAGCGATTCCTCCAGGTACTGAGATGGTAAAGGTTCGTGCAGGTCACGCTCGTCAAAGCGCGTTCCGTGCGTGATCTCTTTGCGCACTCTATCTGCAATCTCACCAAGATCTATGAAGTAATCGGCCACGTCGATCAGCTTTGGCGCGGTATTCGATCTGAACCCGGCGATTTCCACCCGACATCCCTTGTAAGCAACGGCATTAACAGCGTAAACAAAGTCTTCATCACCGGAGACGAGTACGGCCGTATCGTAGCGCCCGGCGAGCGAAAGCATGTCGACGGCAATTTCGACATCGAGGTTGGCTTTGCGGCTACCGTCATAGAAAGTCTTGAGTTCCTTCTGCACCACACGAAAACCGTTACGGCGCATCCAGAGTAGAAATCCTTGCTGACGTTCTGCGCCGACATCAACACCCGTGTAGAAGAACGCTCGCAAAAGTCGACCGTCGCCGAGCAGAACTCTCAACAGTTTGTTGTAGTCAATATCGATATTGTGGAACCGTGCTGCGTGGAAGAGATTATTACCGTCGATAAAAACCGCGACCCGGCCGCGGTGCCCGAGTTGCCAGGAAACATTATTTGTAGGATCAAAGTTATTATTCATGACCAATACCTAAGCATCTCCCTTGTCGGTCTTTAGAATGCTAATTTGTTGTTTTCAGGTCAAGCGGAGAGAAGAATATCCACAGATTACACAGGACAGGGGCAGGAGCAGGGACAGGAGCAGGAGCACTAGGCAGGAGCAGGAATCATTGGTCAGTTATCATTTGACATCTGAAATTTAGAGAAGCGACTTGATCCGGATTTAAATGAAATGCCTTTGACCTCATACCAAAATGACAAATGGTAAATGTCAAATGATAACTGACCAATGATTCCTGCTCCTGCCTAGTGCTCCTGCCCCTGTCCTGTGTAATCTGTGGATGGTTTTACGTCGCGGCGATGACTTCGTCGGAAACGGCGTCGAGATAGACGCGCTTTACTGTTGCATTCGGGGTTTCGATCTCCCATGCCAACCGTAGCTCCAGTAGGTTCGTTTTGACCTTTGAAGGTAGCGCATAGATCACCAATTGTTTTGCTTCGGCCGGCTCGTTAGCAGACAACGTAAAGCTCTGTTGACCTCTAACGGTGCTGATTATGAAGGTCTTACCCCTGACGTGGCTAACGGCCTCTTCGGCAGTTACATTTGGTTTCAAGTTTGAAAGTGTAGTTTGCAGTCGTTCGGTATTCCGTATGCAGTTACTTGAAAGCTCGAGTATTTGCCGATTGTTGTTGAAACGAATTATGAGGTCGCCGTATCCGCCCCTCAATGCATATCTAAAAGGTCTTTGCTCATAATGGGCTCGCTTCACGTTTGCTGATTCATCAGCTCGTTCGACCAAAGAAAGCTCATTTGGCTCCGCGCCGATAACTGAACGCCACTCATCAATGAATCTTCGCAGCGATTCTCTGTTTTCCTCTTCAGTTTGCGTTGAACCCGTCCCAACCTTAGGCAAGACAATTGGCGTCGCGTTCCCAGGCAAAGCGTTTATCGTTGCTGTAAGTGGATTCAAAGAGATCTCAGCTTGGTTTGAAACACCATAACGCTGCGCGAGTTGTCGCCACGCAAGTAAGGCTTCCTCTTGTCTTGTCCCCTCATCGAGCAGCAACACCGGGTAAGGCGGCGCATTGGATCTTGGTCCATTTGGATCGGGTGGTTGCAGCGTAGAGCAGGCGCCTGTGGCGATGAGTGTCGCCACCATAAACCTAAGCAGCAGGTCCCTATCCGTCGTTGTTCTGATTGTCTGACGCACCGTCTTTAACCCGTCGTATAATCCAAACGTTTGGAGGAGCTGTTGCCTAAAGA
>DATBSH010000007.1:0-15809 GCA_036559885.1 Pyrinomonadaceae bacterium | reverse complement strand
GCAATAACTGAACATGCGATCGAACGAGTCGCAGGGGAGTACGTCGATTTCGTTGAAAGGGTGCTGGCAAGCCGAACACGAAGAAATCTGATCGCGGGCGTAGCACGGGAGCTTTCAGTTCTCGGCATTCAACAAAATGATGAGAACAATTTCACGCGAGGCGTAGCCATGGATGTCGCTGCAATCTCGCACTTTAAGGTCAATCGACGAGCCGCTGGACTCGATTTCGTACCGAATGCTGCTGGGATCGACGAGCAGAATGGTCATCCGCAAGCGCATTCAGCAATCTCTTCAAAAAGCGAGTCGATCAGCCCGCAAGTGCAAATAGACCGCGACCCTGGTCGTTTACCCAAGCTTGAGGGCGTTGACTACAAGCGAGCGGCCGAGGAGTATCTCGGCAGGCTTAGTGAGGAACGGCGCCATCATCTGCGAACCAAACCTTTTTATAACCTCCGTCATAAACCGACAAAGTACAAGAACGAGGGCATGGACGAAGACATGCACCGGCATTTTTGTGACTTTGCCAATATTGCTGTTCGTCTCGCATTGCCCGCGGGAAGTCGGATACTAGACGTTGGCTGCGGATCTGGGTGGTTAAGCGAATACTTTGCCAGGTTGGGTTACGAGGTGAAAGGAATTGACATCAGCCCTGCACTGATTGATATGTCGCGCGAACGCGTTGACGGTGTGCCATATGGTGTCGATCATGAAACTCCATTGCGGTGCACGTTTGAGATCCACGACGTTGAAGCTGCTCCACTCGCGGAAAAGTTCGATGCGATAGTTTGTTACGACTCCCTGCATCACTTTGAGGATGAACGTTCGGTTATCCGCAACCTCGCTCAAATGCTTCCGATCGGTGGCCAATTATTCATTTTAGAAGGAAGGCGTCCAGCGGCTGGTTCTGTCAGCGAAACGGAGCTGCTTGAAGTCATGCGTGAGTTTCAAACGCTTGAATCGCCATTTGATGACGAGTATTTGCGCGCGCTTTTAGACGAGAACGGGTTTGCAATAGTTGGTGACTATGTCAGCGTCAATGGATTGTTTGAGCGTGAAATGCTGGAAGGTCAACGTCTTCCGTTAGATACGATTTCTACCGATTACTATTATTTGAACTGCCAGAAGGTCTGCGCTGGCCGTGGGGCTTCGACCGTCCCGGATAGTCGCGCTCCGGGCATTCTAAGCGCACGGCTATCGTTAAAGGATCCGATCAATAACCGAGTCGCACCTGGCTCAACCATGATTCTACCTATAAGTGTGGAGAACATGGGCGACACTCTTTGGTTAACCAGCGACACCAGCCGGGCAGGAGTCGTAGTTCCTGCAGTTCGGGTCTTTGACGATAGCGGAGCTCTTGTTAACGAGTTTCATGGAGAACCGCCACTGCCACGTGCCATTGCCCCTGGACAGACTGTTGAAATCTCCATTGAATACCAAACACCGCAACGCGCAGGCGATTACAAGATAATTATCGATCTCGTTGACCAAAACATTTGCTGGTTTGAACAAAAGGGTTCTCAGCCGCTGATCATTGAGTTTGAAGTGTGGGGTTAGGAGGCAGTGTCAAAAATCGAATTGATGCCACGGCCTTGCGCCGTGGTATTCACGCCCGTAACTAACAGAGGGCGCAGATGACGAACTTGAGATACCACGCGCGTGCCGCGTGGAGGCTCACATTTTTGGTCCCATTGTTCTGAACTCGTTTCTCATGAATCCTCAAGCGTGAAATTCCACGCGGCAAGCACGTGGCATCGTGGAAGACATTGATTACCTCGTGTAGCTGCAAACGTGAAACACCACGGCGCAAGGCCGTGGCATCTATTCGAGTCGCACGCCGGATCGGTCAGTTAGCGTTTCTTGCGTTTTGAAATCAGAACTTTCCCAAACGTGGGCTGCCAAGTCCAAAGCACTAGCGCGAGCGCAGTAACGGATGAGATCGTAAATCCAAGAAGAACTGAGAAAGGCCGGTAAACAAACTCGATGTTGTGCTCTCCCTGCTCGAGTACTAGTCCGCGTTGGTTGTAATTCACGCGAAGTATTTCCTCCCGCTTGCCATCAACATAGGCATACCATCCTGGAAAAAAATTCTCGCTCAGAACCAGGATTGCCGGCGACATCGACTTCGTACTGACCTGCACGTTGTTCGGTCCATTCTGCTTAACTGTTACGTTAGCCGAGGTATCTTCCAGAACTTGACGGTTGAATTCAACCGGCGCTTCCAGTAACACCGTACTCCTGGGATCCCATGGGGTGCCATCGGGGAGGTTACCTGTCTGGATCACAGAAAGGATCTGATCCTCTTTAAGTACGTGCGCATTAGAAGCGAGCCACGCGCGAGGTAAGACGCGTCGATTTTCAAATATCGTGACCAGATCAACTTCACCGATGCGCGCCCAGCGATCAAAAGGGTCGACCGTTCTAGTGACAGCGCGTCTGGAAAACCATTCTCTTCGCAAAGGAAAGATTGTGTTTCCGTCGGCAGTCGAAACCTGATGGACCGTCATAGTGAGATCGGGAGCGGTCTGCAACTCAAGCATTCTAATCTCACCTCCAGCAATCGCCAGGGGCTCAGGAAGGTTGAACTCCGATACATAAGTGTGACCCTGATACGATCCCTGCGCATCACTGACTTTAAAACTCGCTGCTACTTTTGCGCGGCGATGCCTTATCTGTTGGCGAATGTCGCGGCGGTCGTACGCCCATTCCGAAGTATGCTCACCCACTCGAACGTCAAAATTCACTTTGCGACCATCTGCACCATGTAATGTCAGTAAAGCGACTGGCGCGCCATCACTCAACTCGGTGGACCACGTCAAGCTACTTACTAATATGACCCTGCTGACCGTCACCTGTGGGATGTCAAACGTTATTGACGAGCCCTTGCCCATACTCGGGAGTTTCAGATCTTGCGTCGTGGGACGATCCAGAGTGAATGATGGACGAGGTTGATTTGAATTAACAGGTGCAATGGCATTCGCCTTGTCAGACGATTCGCTTACGTGGACTTCATCAGGAGGTGGAGCGCTCTGCGCCATCACGTAACGTACATTCAGCAGGTCAAGTTCACGACTTGTGCCACGCAAACTCTTGTCGGGATTTTTAAGCTCGCCCCAAATAGCCATGTCACCGGCAAACCGGCTGTACCTGGCAAGCCCAAAACCGTCGTAACCTGACGCGTTCTCAACCCCCCACATCATGTAAAGATCCGGCTGCAGCCACAGTACCCAGTCGGGCGACCGCGAGGTCATAGGTCCAACTACTTCTCGCGCCGGGTCGAAGACGTGAGGCGCCGTTAGAATTCGGTAGGGCGCAGAATCAGATGCGGCAACATTTCTGAGCAAGGCCAGCGGTGGTGGTTCGCTCCACACTGGACCTTCAGGAGGAGGACTTGCGACACGCCAGCCACTCGACTGCCCCCACAGTGACAAGTCGATTGCAATTACCAACAGAATCAAGAACAAGCGTACAGTGGTTTGGATGCGGGCATAGCGCCACAAACACAATGCGCTCAAGCCCGCAAAAACTATCGGAAGGAACAATTCAGGTGCACGCAGCAATGTCACAGGCGCTTTGCTTGCAAGTTGGAATGACGAAGGGCGACCCAACGTCACCACGAGGCACGTGAGCAGAAAAGCTGAAAGGCCAACAATAAGTGCTAATCGCGTCCGTTGCCTGCGATCTGCAACCCGGGCAAGCGCTGTCAGGCCCCGGCCTGCCAACACCGCGAGAGCGAAGTCAACTTCCAACATGTGGCGCGCTGGAACACGAAACGCCTTGAGCACGGGAATTAAATAGACAACAGCGTACGACTTGAATGGCCAGTTCCTCCCGAGTGCGAGCGCGAAGGCGATTACAGCAACTGCCGTCCAGAACTTAGTTCGAGGATCCTTCCGTGTGAGGACAATCGCAATAGCCGTTAGCATCAGCGCGGCGATACTAACGTATCCGATGAACTCGCCGTAGAACGGCGCACCAAAGTAGTTGACGCGAAACAGTCGACCATCACCGCCACCGAACAAGTAAGGTGCAAAAAAGGTCAGTAGAAACCTCGGCGGCAATGAGAAAGAAGTAAAGAAATCAAACGAGGTTCGGGATCGCAAACTGTTGCGCATCAATTCATACGTCGGTAAGATTTGCACCGCGGTCAGCAACATACCGGTAGCAAACAGCACAAGCGACCAGACATAGAAATTTCGCTCCGGCCGGTGCGCGCGCCACATCACTAGCGCGTAAGCAGTAGCAAGTAGCAATGAGTAAAAGAATGTCTGCTGGTGTCCGGTGAAGCCCTGCAGCATCACGATTGCGGCGATTACGATTGCGTATTTCCGCTCCCCACGTTTGCCAAAGCCGTCGATAGCCCAAAGCAGCCACGGTAAGAGAGCTGCTGTTTGCACAATGTTGACGTGACTGAATTGTCCAATGAGAAAACCGCACCACTGCCAGATAATACTTGTTACGATCGCGCCCGCGACTGATGATCCTGAGCGTCGAGCGTAAAGGTATGCTCCCAGCGCGGCGAGCATATAAGCTGACAACGCCATCAAGTTGGTAGCGGCGGGCGCGTCGAAGAAAAGAAAAAACCAGTTGAGCGGAAAGAGAAGCCCTCCCTGGGCGGCGGCGTGCAAAGGCATGCCGCTAAATATATAAGGGTCCCATAAAGGGAGGTTGCCAGAGCGCACGATATTCGCCGCTGCGACACGCAATGGAACATTGAAGAGGATTCCGTCTTCTGACGCGAGTACGATTGTCCCGCGCAATGCCGCATTGAAATAAACCAGCGGCAACGCGGAAACGAAAAGTGCAGCTAGTGAATCGATCCTGATTGTCGACGGCAAGCGATATGAACGAGTCATTTAATCTGAATCAAGAGCAGGCTGCAGCTATCCTCGAATTCAGGCGATCGGCGACCAACGTGTGGTGGTGGGTTAAGACGCATGTTGCAGAGTTGCTCTGTATGCTTTTCATCAGTGCGATGTCGCTCAACATGCTGGCAGTGATTTCGCGCAAAAGCATCACGCTCGATGAGACTGTCATGATTCCGTCGGCATACTACCATCTTGCCGCCGGCAACTTCCAACTCGTCGATGATCACCCACCGCTGTCAAAGATCCTCGCGGGGATCCCACTTCTCTTCATTCAACCTAAAGAATTACAGCTCGATGAAGTCAAACTGCCGCCAGATTCTTCGGGGGCTGAAAAGAAACTCGAACCAAATACTCCCGAGGCCGAGTTTGCATATCAGGCCCGGTTTTGGCAGGACAATCGGGCACAGTTCAATGCCATCTCCTTCTGGTCCCGTGTTCCAATGATCGCGCTTACAGCTGCACTTGGAGTTTTAATCTTCGTATTCACACGCGATCTGTTTGGTCCACGTGCCGCCGTGCTGGCAGTGGCCCTCTTTTCCCTGGAGCCCACGATGCTGGCACATGGAAGAGTCGTTCAAACCGATGTCCCTGCGGCGTTCGGATTTTTGTTCGTGTGCTTCGCGCTTCATCGGTATCTGATGGAGCGAAGCTGGAGGCGATCACTTGTTCTTGGATTGGCATGCGGTATCGCGCTGTTAAGTAAGTTTTCGACCCTGATTATTGCGCCACTGCTTCTGATCATTTTTGCCATGTTGTTGTGGCGCATCAACGAAACAGGAGAGCGCAAGGCCCTGACGCTTCACGCGGCGCTCGTTATTGTTGTGACGGTACTTGTGATCCAGGCAGCTTACTTTTTTCAGAGTCGGTCACTCGTACCTTCAGACGTGGTTTGGATTAACTGGGCATTTCCTGCCAACAGTAATTTAGTTGAGAAGAGTGTGCGTACTCTGTCATACATTCTGCCAACAGATTTTGTCATTGGCGCCTTCTGGCAATTGTGGCACAGCAATCAAGGGCATCCGGCCAGCTTACTAGGTATGTACCGGCAAAACGGTTGGTGGTACTACTTTCCGGTTGCGTTCTCGTTAAAGACGTCCCTTCCCTTTCTAATGATTTCAATTTCGGCAATCAGCTGGGCCACTTATGAGGTGGTGCGCAGGAGAACTCGTTCAGTCCTGATCCTGTTAATACCATTCGCCTGCTATACCCTGCTTGTGATGATGAGTCCGATTAACATCGGCGTTCGTTACTATCTTCCTGCTTACACTTTTCTCTTCATGCTAGGTGGAACACTCTTGGATCGTTTGTTACGCGTGACAAAGCCGAGGTTTTTAGGAACTGTCGTCGTCGCCATATTGCTTGCGTGGTCGGCAATTGAAATGTTTCGCTCGTACCCCAACTACATGACTTACATGAATCAACTGGCAATGTCGCATCCGAAATGGTGGTATCTTTCAGATTCGAATGTGGAATGGGGTGACGATATAAAAGAACTTGCTGATTATCTTCACGCACGAGGCGAAACTCGGATCCAATCAGCAGTGCTTGGCGGGTTCCTGATCCTGCCTTTTTATGACATTGAGAACTTCGAGTTGCTGGCTCCGGTAGACGAAGCACAGTTCCCCCGCACGCGTTACGTAGCTATCGGCGCTAGTTGTCTGAACGGCTCTACAAGTCCAGGACGTGCGATTGACGGAACGGATCAATCCAACGAGAAACGCGTAAATCGTTTCGCTGGCTACCGAAATCGGGTGCCCGAAGCTGTTTTCGGCGATTCTATCTATCTCTACAGATTGCAAGATTAGTATCGGCCCAGCCAACTGGTAATCCTCTATGACAGGACCAACTTTGTCCTCTAATCGATGGACGCTGCAGCTGGCCCTTCTAATCGCATTCGTCACTGTTGTTTATATCTACCAGGTTCCGAATAACCCCGCCGGGTTTTACATAGACGAATCGTCGATTGCCTACAACGCTTACACGATTTCCAGTAAAGGTCAGGACGAACATGGCACGCGCTGGCCTCTCTTTTTTTCTGCCTTCGGTGAATACAAGAGTCCCACGTATATCTACTTGCTTGCAGCCGTTTTTCGGATAACAGGACCGAGCACTGTAGCTGCACGACTGCTTAGCGCGGCGTTCGGTTTACTGACAGGATTCTTATTAGGAATCTTGGCGTACCGCATCACAAAAGAGCGCGAGCCTGCTCTGTTGATAGGCCTGATTGGATCTCTATCGCCGTGGCTGTTCGAGTTGAGTAGGGTTACGTTGGAAGTAGCGATGTATCCCGCTCTCCTAGCACTGTTCCTGGTGTGTCTATGGAATGCTTCTCAGAATGCAAAGTGGTCCGTCAAAGACATCGTGTCCTTGATAATTACACTATCGCTTTTGACCTATAGTTACTCAATCGGAAGATTACTCGGGCCTATGTTGGCAGTGGGTCTCCTGCTCTTCATTCGTGGTCGGACCAGACCCGTTCTCTTTACGCTACTCGGATACGCTGCCAGCCTCATTCCAGCTTTGATCTACCAGGTGAGACATGCAGAGGCGCTGACAAACCGATTCCACTACATAACGTACATCACGCCGCAACGCAGTTACGGAGATCTGGCACTGCAGTTTGTGAAACGGTATTTCGGTAATCTGAATCCGTGGAGAATCTTTATCTGGGAAAACTCCAAGGTCAGCGAGATCATTCACGTTCCCGGAACACAACCGATGCTGATAACGACGGCCGTATTAGCAGGCGTAGGCGTGTGGTTGGTGATCACTCGACGAAATCGGGATGCGTGGTGGCGTTACATCTTGTATGGACTCGCGGTCTCGATCGTACCCGCTTCGCTAACTAAAGAATATTTCCATATGCTTCGATTGGTGGCGCTACCGGTATTTCTGATCGTAGTCGGCATCCCTGCGCTGAAATGGCTCCGCGAAGCACATAGCAAACATTATCGGACAACCTTATCTGCCCTTTTTCTTTTGACGTTGGGTCAAGCATTGATTTTTCAGTACCAGTACTATGCAGCCGCTAGAAGCCCAAATCGCCTGCACACCTTCGATGCAGCCTACTCGGCTACGATTCTTGAGCCCGCTCTGGCCCGATCCGAGAGACCGATTTATATTGCGGACTATCCAGGAGTGCCAGGGTATATACAGGCGTATTGGTATGGGACGCTGCGAGGCCTCGACTTATCTACCTTCACAAAGCTTCCTCCAGAAGAATCTGCCCCGTCCGGAGCTCTCGTCATCACTACCGAAGAGCTCTTCGCCAAGAGTGAGATCATCGCACGACTGGAACCTTACACACTGTACATGCCCCTTGAACCTCCGCGCGTTCGCGTTCCACTTCCGGATAATGGCTTTCGAGCGGCGCTTCAAGTATTGGACCAGCTACCTGTTTTTCAGGCAGGTCAGACGAACGGTATTAGAGTCAGAATTAAGAATATAAGTGACTCGCAATGGTTGGCGCGTGAGAGAGTCGGCGGGCGATATCAGGTAAGTCTGGGAAACCACTGGCTAAATGCAAGCGGCACCATGATAACCAACGATGACGGTCGTGCGCCTTTAGCAACGGATTTGAAGCCGGGGGAAGCAACTGAATCTACGTTATGGATCACCGCACCCATAAAGCCGGGCGAGTATTTGCTTGAGATTGATATGCTGCAAGAAGGTGTGTCGTGGTTTGCAGCAAAAGGTTCTCAGCCGGTGCGGATTCCCGTACGCGTGTTGTAGACCCAGGGGGCAGGAGCAGCAGGCAGGAGCAGGTGACGACCATTCGATATTTCGTTTATCCCGACTTGTTGCGCCGCCACATCTGTATCGCCTCCTCGTAAACGCTTAACGTGCTAACCGCAGTCGATGCCCAGGAGAATTGGGCCGCACGTTTGAAGCCTTCAGCTCTCAGCGACGCCCGCGCATTGTTATCGTCACACAATTCAATGATGGTCCTTGCCCACCCTTGCGCGTCGAATGGATCAATCAGGCGGGCGGCAGTTCCAACAGTCTCAGCGATACTCGGAATCTTGCTACAAAGAACAGGCGCGCCACACGCCATCGCTTCCAAGGGCGGCAATCCAAAACCTTCGTATTGTGATGGGTAAACAGAAACGGTGCATGAAGAATACAGCGATCGCAAATCAACGTCCGTCAGGTAACCGGATAGAATAATCTTTCGGCGTGCTGGTGACCTTTCAATCCGATCCAACACTTCGTCACTCTTCCATCCATGCCCTCCGGCAATCACTAACTGCAGACCAAGGTCAGGTCGAGAATCCGACACACTTTCAAAGGCCTCTATCAGCATCAGATAATTCTTCCGCGGTTCAATTGTCCCCACTGCGACAATGAACGCATCCGAAATACGCAACCTGCTTTTAGTCGTTCCGACCTCCGAGGCCGGAGCGGGTCGAAAAAATTCTCGAGCGGCTTCTGGAACGACAAATACCTTGGTAGCGGGAAGTCGCAGACGCTCACAAGCTTCAGCCTTAACAGCTTCACTTGGCACAATGACCGCGTCAGCCTTACGAGCCATGATCGGCAGACGAACTCGAGCGCGAGCAACACGCCGCCGTTGCTGTTTGTCAGCCAGCATAAGAAGCGAAAGGTCGTGGATTGTGATCACAGTTGCACAGCGACGCAACAAAGGAACTTCATAATTTGTGCCATGAAAAAGCTCTATGCCGCGACGCCGAACGTAACCGGGCAAGCCTACAGACCACCAGCGTCGCGAAAGTAATCCTACGTTAATCGATTTGAATTGAAGATTGGCTGGCGCGTGATTGGTTTCGCTCAGCCGTATGGGAGATAGGTTGGAGGGAGCAACTACTTCGAGCTGTTGCTCAGGTATTGCCCGGGCAATGGCGCACGCAAGTTCGAACGTGTAATGTCCGATACCCGTCTTTGGAAGAGTGAGCGGTATTCCGTCAAGGGCGATGAACATTCAAGGCATTGCCGATTGCCAATTGCCGATTGCCAATTTGTGTCCGATACGCTTTAGCTTGTCGTGACGCGCGCTAGACTCAACATGCGATTTCTGCCGGAATTGAACTTACTGCAACTCACAACAAGCTAAAGCGTATCGGACACAAATGGGCAACCGGCAATAACTTCACTGTCCAAACCGTTGGCGGTATTCAATCGACGTGATAAACGCTTTTACCATCTCCGCGTTTACAAAGTTGCCATTGAACTCGTTTAGCTTGTTCAACCAGAAGGTGAAACCGTTAAAGTTTGGATCCGGATTTCCATCAAACCCCACGTCATCAGGGTTGCGTCGCAGATAGCCGCAGTATTGCATCAGCACAAACGCTTTGTTCAGCTCCGCATCATGGAGTGTCTTGTCCTCCGCCACTAATCGCAGCACCTGCGCCCGCTGATTCACGTCGCTTGGCGTTGTGAGTGAGTTAATCAACGTCGTCCGTTCGCTATCTGACAAAACGCCGCCGGCATTAGCGTTCAACTGGTCCACAAACTGATCCGCTCTCAACGAGTTCGGAAACGCCGCCAGAAATTCAGGGCGTTGCACCCAACCACGGAAGAAGGCGACTTTGTTCGCTTCCAGGGTCGCCTGCCAGTTTCCAACGCCGACGACCACGTTCCGACTGACACGTTGCCCATCCGTCATCAACTGGTTGAATGTTGCGGGAATGGGTTTGCCCGATAGATTGCCGAATGATGCTTTGAGCGTTTTGTAAACCAAATAGCCGCTCTCCTGGAACTCAATTGAAAGGAAGAAGGCCCCTGACACGTTGACTCGTTTCACCTCTGTGCACTGAGGCTTAGGTGTGCAGTTCTCGATTTCTCCAATCCAGAAGTTGAGACCGTTCGTATCGGGATCTCGGTTCAGAAAGTCGTTGTAATGTTGGAAGACAAAGAATGAAGACGAGTCGGAACCATTCGCTGTAGCCGAAGTGATGAACGTTGCAGACTTGTTCCAGGTAGGATTCGCAAACGTTCTGTTTGCCGGTGAGAATGACAACCCCGATTTAGCAGGCGTCACCGTATGCGTTCCATCGATGCCGACGAAGTTGAAGATAAACTTGCCGTTGGCGTCCGTAGATGCGGACGCTGCCTGTGAGCCTGAGAGTGTTACGTTAACCCCAGAAATACCTAGACCGTTGGCATCCACTACACGCCCACTGATGCTGACGGAGGTTCTCGGCTCGTCATCGTTAAGAATTCCATTGCTGTTCAGATCGATGCTGCGCATTCGTCCTTCGCCGCGAGGAACTCCGACGAACGTCAACTCGGCACGTGTGTTTGCGCTATCAAGCAATGTTTGCAGAGACACAGGAGCTTCGCTAAGCGAATCCGGCTGGAATTGTCCGTTCGTAAAGAGAAAGCCTCGTGGGCTGCCACCATAAATTCCATGGACAACCAGATCGATGTTGCCAGCCTGCGACTGCTGCATCAGCAGATTGATTCGATTCGTAATGTTAAAATTCGACTTGTTAGTCGCGTCAACTGTCGCCATTAGACCAATGGCTGGTGGTGTTCCCGTATCAAGCCGCAGCAACATTTGCTCCATGTCGCGGCGCCAGCTGTCAGCTGTGGCCTCGCTGCCTGCCTCAGCGAAATTGAACTGCGGCGCCTTCATGAAGTTGAACAAGGTATCGAAGGTCCCATCGTGGATTAAGCCGAAGCCGGTGATTTGGGGCGTAGTCGCAGTACGATTGATGCCGACCTTTTGATAAAGACCACGCAACTGCGGAATCTTGAATGGCTGCGGTTCTTGCAGAGCCTCCTTAGGAATTATTTGTTGGAGGGTTCCGGGCGCGAAGTTATTGACTAAGTGACAGGAGTTGCAGCTAACGCCATTCGGCTGACCACCGTCAAGTTTGTTGAATGCGAAGAAACTAAAACCGATGCCGCTTTCGTTCGGCGGTCGCGATTGAAACTCGTTTGGATTCGGCGGATAAGCTAAAGTCTGAACGAACGCTTGAAAGGCAGCAAATTCTGAAGGGGACAGTTGCGTCGGCGAACCAAGCAATGACTGGAATGCTGGATTGAAGTTTGTTAGTGCCGCACGGTCTCCGCGCCAGTGAAGTGGTTCGGTACCGATGATGCCACGCAACGATTGAGTCATCATGGGTCCCTTCATCGGGTGGTCAGGGAATGTGCCGAACGGTGGAATCAAGGGTACAACGTCCACAGAACCCTGCGGATTGCCAAGATCCCACACCATACCATCGCGGTGCGCATTTAAATGGCAACTCGCACAGGAGACCGTGCCGTGCGCCGATCGCGACGCGTCATACAAAAACCGACGCCCGTTGGTTATCGATGGCGGTTCTGGATTGAATCCTACTGCAACCTGCAGCAACTGGGATTTGGCATTGGTATCTACAACACTAATCGTCTGTTGGAACCGGTTCAGTACATATAACCTGGATCGAGGTTCATCAAGTGCCAGCCCGGTTGGTCCTTCCCCGACCGCGATTCGATCCGTCACATCGCCGTTGCTCGAAAGTACGCCGACTCGAGCTGAACTGGTTGCGGCGATGTAGAAGCTGCCATCGCCTTTCCGCACAATGTCCCCAGGCATCGCAAGACTAAGCGCGCGCTCCGCGTCAGATCCATTTGGATCACCGAAGTTAACGTGAGCATTCAGATCTGGAGTCGATGCAAGAAGCGGTGTTCCATTTGCCGCGTTGTTCAGGATGGCGACTCGGCTATGTTGAAATCGTCCGCGCAGGTTTGGTTCGAAGCGAATGTGATTGATGTCCTCGAGATGCGCAACAATCAATCGGCCTCCTGCCGAATCGAATGCCATGTTTCCGAGGTGTGTCCCCACGCCGCTCACTTGAGACGCGACTGTCGAAGGCAGGCTTGCGCTGCTCGAATCAATGACCGCGAGATCGACGTCAGCGAGTGTATAAGGGATGAATGAGTTCCAGTTTCTGCCAAGTTCATCCTGCCATTGTGAGCCAACCCTCTTCACAATCAACGCGGTGTTCGGTGAGGCCGGCAGAAAAGGATCCATCGGAGGGTTTGGTGGAGGCAATCCACCGTTTGCGGTTACGTCCTGCTCACGCACGATCGTTGTCTGGTTTCCCGATTCAAATACGGAAACAAATACTCGCGAGCCATCGGCGTTACGTACCAGTGCCCGGGGCTGCTTACCGAAGATCTCAATTGTCTGCGCTCCAGCTGCCGGATTGGTGGCGTCGAATACTTTGATCTGGCCTCTCCCCAACCTGTCGATTGGCAAACCTGTGAGAAGTGATCCACCACCCGAGACGCAAACGAACGCCATCTCTCGCACGGATCCTGCAAACACGATGTCAGTAGGTTCATCACCGACATCGATACTTCGGGTGACATTACCTGTGGCGAGATCGATAATGCTGATCGAATCCGACAGCCAGTTTGCTACCCACGCTTCGTTGTTGTTGCGAACGGCAACGCTGACCGGCTCCATCCCGACGGGTATCTCTGCCGTTAGCCTCGGTGGAAAGCCATCAACTAATTGGAAAACTGAAAGCGTGGCGTTAGGGGAGTTAACTGCCAACAGACGCTTCCCGTCAGGGGTAATCGCCAGCGGATGGACCTGCGGGCTTTCGAAGTTCTTAAAGGAGCCACTCTGCGAATGGGTTACAGGTGAATTTGTAAGGAACCAGGCTGCAGCGGATAGTACTAGAGTAGACAGAATTCCGGCGCGATAGAGGCTAGGCTGTGAGAGATGTCGGGCACGCATTTCAATTACTCCTGAGGCAAACGGAAATAATCTAAGCCGCACTCCAGCGGGGGTCGCGGGGTTCGGGGAGTAGCAGTACGGATTTACGTGACAGACACTTAGAACACGGAATGGCAACGTCTGTCAATGCCGTTTTTGTCTGGCACCCGGTCGGCGGAAAAGCCCCCTTGCCCAAGTTATTTATATGCCCATTTTTCGCGGAATTCCACGAGGGCCTGTTTTACGTCGTAATTATTTCGGCCAAATGTGCCTCCGCAGAGTCAAATCGTTGACACTCGCGCTCGGCGAAAGCTAAACTCCCGAGTGCCTCGTGAGGATAAGAGTGCAGCCTCGACAGAAAGAAGAACCGCCTCACTTACTAGGTATTCTTTCCGTTAGTTAAGGAGCAACAAGATGAAGGTTTTTATAGCTACGCTAGTGATCGCGCTAGCTGCAACTTTTAGTTTCGGTCAAGCACCTACGCTCCGGATTCAGGCGGACGATGGTCCAAACCTTCCTGCCAATCTTTTCTATGGCGACATAAAGGTTAAGCCGTTGCGTTTGCGGCCTGGTACCAACATCGCGATCACGATTCAGGATGCCGACTTCTTCGTCACTACCCATTACACCGACTTTCTTAGCCGGTTTCCGGAGGCAGCCGGCCTACTTTTCTGGCAAAACGAAATCACCGGCTGCGGTGCTGATGCCGCCTGTATCGAACTCAAGCGCGTAAATGTGTCGGGAGCTTTCTTCCTTTCGATTGAGTTCCAGGAAACGGGTTATCTCGTTTACAAGATGAACAAGGCAGCGTTTGGCAACTTGCCGGGCAAACCAGTTCCCGTCCGCCGCGATACTTTTATGCCCGACGCGCGCACGATTGCCAACGGAGTGATCGTCGGCGTGGGCAACTGGCAGGCGCAGCTGGAGGCGAACAAGCAGGCGTTTGCGTTGGCGTTTGTGCAACGGCCGCAGTTTCTGACGGCGTTTCCCAACACGCTGATGGCGGCGGAGATTGTTGACAAGATGAATACGAATGCCGGCAACGTGCTGTCGACGGGTGAGCGGTCGACGCTAATTGGAATGCTGTCATCTCCAGGTGACGTCAATCAGCGAGCACAAGTACTGCGTTCCATTGCAGAGAACGCTAACTTGCATCAACAGGAATTCAACAAAGCGTTTGTGCTGATGCAATACTTCGGCTACCTGCGACGGAATCCGGATGACGCGCCGGATACCGGCTTCGGCGGGTGGCAATTCTGGTTGGATAAACTCAATGCGAACAACGGAAATTTCGTTCAGGCAGAAATGGTGAAGGCATTCATTGTGTCGGGCGAATACCTGAACCGGTTCTAACGGAATTCGGAAGTGAAAAAAACGAAGGCGGGATTCATTGGATCCCGCCTTTGTTTTTTTGTTGGGAGACCACCGACTTCACGAGGTTGCGTCAAGAGGTCTAGGCTCGGGGAAATGGAGTCAGTACCACCTCGCGGTTCGGGTGGGTGCGAAGCGTTGTAATGGAAACCTCACCAACCATTTAGTATTCATGAGAGGCTTCGCACCCACCCGCTAACGAGACTGTGTCAAAACACTCGGATTACCGTTCAGGTTTTGGTTGGTGTGGTTTCGTGTAATTTCGTGGATCGTTCGTTTTGTTAACGAGCAGCGCGATCCACGAAACCACACGAACTAACACCAATGAAAGACTCCCTGGCAAACCGAGTTTTGACACAGACTCTAACGCGAGGTGGTACCGACTCCATTTCCACCGAGCTCCGACTCTGACACACTGACTTCAAGTCGGTGGGTTCTCTACCCGGGATTCTTACTGCCCATATCGCTGTCTGTATTCGATCGACGTGATAAAAGCTTTCACCATCTCTGCTGCTCTGAAGTCGCCGTTGAACGAATTTAGTTTACCCAGCCAGAAGTTAAATCCGAGGAAGTTTGGATCCGGGTTCCCATCAAAACCCACGTCATCCGGGTTCCGTCGCAGGTAGCCGAAGTATTGCATCAGCACAAACGCTTTGTTCAGCTCCGCATCGTGGAGTGTCTGGTCCTCCGCCACTAATCGCAGCACTTGCGCCCGCCGGCTTACGTCAGTGGGATCCGGAACCAGTATGTTGATAAGTGTCGTGCGCTCACTCGGCGACAGTACATTGCCGGCATTCGTATTCATCTGATCCACAAACTCAGCTGCCGTTCGGGTGTTTGGAAACGCCGTCAGAAACTCCGGCCGCTGGACAAACTCCAAGGCAAACGACTGTTTATTC
>DATBSH010000006.1:0-26753 GCA_036559885.1 Pyrinomonadaceae bacterium | reverse complement strand
TGCTCGCTCAGGAAGCGATGCCGTTATCAGCAGCTGAGCGGGAAAAACTAGTCAATGACGTACAACATGAGCTCTTTGGTCTTGGACCACTCGAGCCTTTACTTGCGGACACCACGATTTCGGACATTCTCGTAAATCGGCATAACACGATTTACATCGAGCGCCGAGGCAAGCTTGAGACTACTAACGTTACGTTTAAAGACGACGAGCACTTGATGCGCGTGATCGAGCGCATCGTGTCTTCTGTAGGTCGACGTATAGACGAATCATCTCCCATGGTTGATGCGCGCTTGCAGGACGGTTCGCGCGTTAACGCAATCATTCCCCCCCTGGCCATCGATGGCCCCGTTCTTTCGATACGTAGATTCGGGGCCGAGCCTCTTCGCATGGCCCAATTAATCGAGAACAACGCGCTAACGAAAGACATCTCTGACATGCTTCAGATGTGCGTGAGCGCGCGGCTGAACGTTCTGATCTCCGGTGGAACTGGCGCCGGCAAAACCACACTCTTAAATGCGTTGTCGGCCTACATCCCAGAGGATGAACGTATCGTGACGATCGAAGACTCTGCCGAACTTCAGTTGCAACAGCCACATGTGGTTCGACTGGAGACCAGGCCGCCCAACATCGAGGGTCGTGGTGAAGTAACACAGCGCGACCTCGTACGCAATTCGCTTCGTATGCGGCCCGATCGCATAGTTATCGGCGAGGTCCGTGGTGGTGAAGCGATCGACATGCTTCAGGCTATGAACACCGGCCATGACGGCAGCTTAACGACAATTCACGCTAACACCCCACGCGATGCGCTGGCCCGTCTTGAGACGATGATTCAAATGACTGGAATGCGGCTCTCAGACCGAGCTATGCGCCAACAAATCGCCGCGGCCTTGAACCTTGTACTGCAGGTTGCTCGCTTATCGGACGGCTCCCGCAGAGTCACTTCGATATCGGAAATCACTGGTATGGAAGGCGAGACCATTACGATGCAGGAAATCTTCATGTATGAGCGATCGGGTGTTGACGCTCAAGGTAAAGTTCTGGGCCGTTTCCGACCAACAGGTATTCGACCCCGCTTTGCCGAACGACTCAAATCGTGCGGATTGCAGTTACCCCGCGTCTTCTTCGAGGAATAGCAAAGATGATTATTTCATTTCTCGTATTCTTGTTCGCTTTGTTCCTCGTTTTCGGCGCCTACCTGATTGCGACGCATGGAACCGAGGCGAAGCGCGCGCGCCTGCAGAAACGACTATCCGACGCACTGCTGCACTCGTCTCACACTGAAGATGTGGAAGTAGTGCTCGCTCGCAATGAATTGATGAGCGAGATCCCGATGTTGAATCGCATGATGGTTCAACTCCAATCGGCGATTCGATTGAAACGGATGTTGGACCAGGCGGATCTGCACATCACCCCGTCACGCCTGATGATGTTCTCGGTAATGGCCGGCGCATTAGGTGCTCTCGCGGCGTCAGTCCTGACTCCGTTCATCGTCCTTGTGATCTTCGCCGGTTTGGTGGCGGCATCCGGACCTTTCATTCACGTTTGGTGGAAACGAGCTCGGCGCTTTCATGCTTTTTTGGAGCTCTTGCCGGATGCTTTGGACCTCATTAGTCGTGCTCTGAGTGCGGGCCATGCTTTCTCCGAGGCATTGCACATGGTGTCAACGGAGATGCCGGAACCAATTGCTACAGAATTTCGCAAGACTTACGAAGAGCAGAATCTTGGTCTTTCTCTGAAGCTCGCTTTGGAGAACCTGGGTGAGCGAATGCCTCTGCTAGACCTGAAGATGTGTATCACGGCAGTCCTTATTCAGCGTGAAACGGGCGGTAATTTGGCAGAGATACTTGAGAAGGTTGCGTACACGATCCGTGAGCGGTTCCGCATTTTGGGTGACCTGAAGACATTGACGACGAGTTCGAGAATGTCTGCCTGGTTGCTCTGTGGATTGCCAATCTTTGTGGCGATCGCGGTGACGGTGCTGAACCCTGAATACATGAGTGTGTTGTGGAACGACGAGCGCGGGCATTACCTGATTGCAGCGGCGCTGTTCATGCAGATTACAGGCATGCTCATCGTCAGAAAGATTTTGAAAATACAAATCTAATGGTGCTTGGTTTCTTTGTGATTGCTATTCGCACTTCGTAAGCACAAAAGACTAAGAACAAAGATCAGAGTCAAAACGCAATGTTGATAATCATCGGCATCTCCACGTTCGTTTGTATCACCCTCGGCGCCATCGGCGTTTACTGGCTACTGAACCGTCCGCAGAGCGCTGCCACTGAGCGATTAAGGAGTTTGGGTATCAAGGGCGGCGGTCAAGCCGCTGTCTCGATGACGATGCCCGAAGGCCCTTCAACAGAAATCGCTGAACGGTTAGCGTCTCCGCTAAATCGCATGTTGCCGCCATCTGCGATGGAAGCAAGAAAGTTGCAGAAGCAACTCATGCATGCGGGCTTTCGATCGCCATCCGCGCCGATCATCTATCGTGCACTCCAGTTGATATCGATGAGCGGTTTTCCGTTAGTAGTGGCGATGGCGTGCGCGATTCTTGGCCGTCCGTTAGGCAGCGCTCTGGTGTGGATCATTCTGGCATTCGTAGCTGGTTTCATTTTGCCGCGCTGGGTTCTGCGAAAAATTACAAAGACTCGCCAGCGGAATCTGCGGTGGGGTTTGGCCGACGCCCTGGACCTGATGGTTATTTCTGTCGAAGCCGGCTTGGGTCTGAACGCCGCGATGCTGAAGGTGAGCAGTGAATTGCGAGATGTGCATGAAGATATTGCGATCGAATTCGAACTCGCAAATCTCGAAATCCGTGTAGGACGAGATCGCGACGAAGCGCTGCGCAACCTTGCTGAACGAACGGGTGTCGACGATCTACACAGTCTGATTGCCATGCTGATTCAGACAGATAGATTCGGTACTTCGATTGCCCGTGCGCTCAGAGTGTTTTCTGATTCACTCCGAACCAAGCGCCGGCAACGAGCAGAGCAGGCGGCACAGAAGGCAGCAGTGAAACTGCTTTTCCCGCTGGCTTGTTTCTTATTTCCTACATTGTTCATAGCCATACTTGGCCCCGCAGCACTCAATCTGTATGACACGCTCGGTAACATGTAAGGAGCTGGACCAATGAACAAACGAAGAATCATTGCGATCATAGTAGCGTTCATTATCACTATCGCCGCGAGCGCGATGTGGACCGCTTCAACCATTGAGCGCGAGGGAGATCCCGACGCCAACGTGCTGGAAGATTCCGGTTCAGAAGCAGGAACTACAACCCAACCGAAAAAAGGCGGCAACAAAGTCGTCAAGGTTCTTACCGCACCATTCAAGGCATTCGGTAGATTGTTTGGACGCGGTGGCGACGATAACAAATTGAAGAGAATGACCGAAGCAGACGCTGAGAAGTTTGCGAGCGTCGGCGTTGAGCGAATTGATGTGGGCAACGGCGAGAAGAAGAATGCGACTGTTTTAGGCGACGCGAAAGAACACTTGCAAGCGGGCAGGGAACATCTGCTGGCTGGCCGCTTTAATGAGGCCATTACAGAACTCTCAACCGCCACGTCGCTCGATCCCAAACTTACGGAAGCTCATAACCTGCTGGGCGTTGCGTACAACCAGAAGGGTTTCGCCGAGCGCGCGAAGGAATCATTCGAGCGCGCCGTAAAAAATGATCCTGAAGACGCCGAGACTCTTAACAATTTGGGATTTGCTTTATATCAGAACGGAAACTACCGTGCTGCCGTCGACCGCTTGAAGCGCGCACTGAAACTCGCGCCCACGGACGAGCGCATTCTTAACAATCTTGGCTTGGCACTTTGTCGCCTTGGCAAGTTTGAAGACGCTTACAGGAATTTTGCTCGTGCAGGTGGCCCACTCGTGGGAAGCTTGAACATGGCGAAAATGCTGGAGCGGTTCGGACGCGAAGACGATGCTATCAGGTATTACGAGAATGCACGCGAGGTCGATCCCAACAACTCGACCGCACTTCGTCGGTTAGCTGATCTCTATCAGCGTGTCGGCAGGACAGCCGAATCAGAAGCGGTGAAGTCGGTTATTGCCTCTAATCAAAACGCCAGTGCTACGAGCTCGGGAAACAAATAGTGGAGAGGTGAGTACATGTCGCAAACGACAATTCTGACGCGCGCTGAAATAGAGAGCATGGGTCCACCACTGCCGGAGGAGTTGTCAGAGACCGGCATAGCTGAGGGATTTCTTTGCGACCTTGCCTTAAAACACGTAGCCATGCTTCCAGAGCCGACGACAATGGCGGTGGCGGAGCGGATGCATCTTCCACGCACGCTTACGGAAGACTTGTTGCAGAAGCTCTACAGAGAAAAACTGATCGAAGTAAAAATGCAGAGCGCGATAGGCTCCACTCGTTACGCAATGCTTGATCACGGGTGGGATCGACTCGCTCGCTTGTTGTCAGTTTGTGGGTACACCGGCGCAGCCCCTGTGTCACTAAACGACTACGCGCACATGATGCGCCTGCAGTCGATTCCCAGCGACCCGGCGTCTATTGAGACTGTGCGGAACGCATTTCACGATCTGGTACTGCCGGAATCACTGCTGCAAACGCTCGGTTGCGTTATCAATTCTCGACGCTCGTTGTTTCTGACTGGTTTGCCGGGCACCGGAAAGACCGCGGTGGCGGAACGAATCAATGGCGCGCTGGCTGGTGGGATTTGGATTCCCTATGCCGTTGAGATTGATGGTCAAATCATTCGCGTATTCGACTCCCACTGTCATCGCATCGCTTCAGATGAAGTGACTCCAGTTGAATACGACCGGCGATGGGTTTTCATTGAAAGACCACTGGTTGTCGTAGGTGGTGAGCTGACACTCGAGAATGCTGATTTGACTTGGAGTGACGCCGCCAAATTCTACGAAGCTCCATTTCAGATGAAATCGAATGGCGGCACGCTGGTGATTGATGACTTCGGTCGGCAACGTGTAGCGCCGCAGGATCTGCTTAATCGGTGGATCGTGCCTTTAGAACGCCGCGTTGATTACCTCGCGCTGCATACGGGCAAGAAGATTGAGGTTCCTTTCGAGCAACTTGTGGTTTTCTCGACCAACCTGGATGAGAAGGATCTCGCTGATCAAGCCTTCCTTCGACGCATGGGATATCGAGCGCGAGTTGAACCACCGACCCCAGAAGCGTATTGCGAAATTTTTAAGCAGCAGGCCTATAAGCGCGGGATTCGCGTCGACAAACCAGTGCTGGATCACATACTGACTAAGTACCGCGTCGAACATCGACAGATGAAGGGTTGCGAACCTCGAGACATTATGGATCGCGCGACCGACATTTGCTTGTTTGAAGGTCAGAAGCTTGAGTTAACGCCGAATGTTGTCGACATCGCCTGGCGGAATTATTTCGGTACTTCGCATTCGTTCGCACCAGTGGCCACTGCAGAGACCATGATCGAGAGAACGCTGGCCGACCCACTGGAGATTTGATCCAACTGGGACGAGTTTACTTGTTCGATATGCTTAGCTTGTCGTCGTTGTCCTTGCTGCTAGGAACGGAATAAAGCGCGACGACAAGATAAGCATACCGAACATTCAAGAAAGGGATTACAACGTCAATGACGCGCATCCCGACAATCACCCGAATTCTGTTTCTGTCTCTGATCGTGTTGATCAGCGCGGTTGCGGCACTCGGGCAAACACCGCAAAATTCTGAAGAAAAGAAAACAGAGACGGTTCGTCTCAAACTCAATGACGGTTCCTACCTGACGGTTGACGATGCGTGGGAAACACCTCAAGGCATCTGGTACCGGCAGGGCGGCATTAGCCATTTGGCTTCGAAGGAACGTGTAAAAAAGATCGAGCGCAGTTCACCACAGGAACAACAGGAAACGGAACAAGAACCGCTAATGGCTGCGACTCCACCGCCGCGTCAGAATGGCGTGTACGACAAGCCGGCATGGATTTACTTAAAGGGCGGCGCGCGCGTGGAAGCCGATAGTGCGACAGAATCTTCTGAAGGTGTTTGGTATAAGCGTGGGCCACTGGCAATCTTTATTGAACGCAGTCGTGTTGATCGGATCGAACCGGAGGAACCCGACACGATCGCCAATAATGCCGGCGCGAAGGAACGTGGTTGGAGTACTGGAAGTCGCGGACTCGATTCTTTGATCAAACAGAATGGAACCAAGTATGCCGTGGATCCCTACCTGATCTTTCTCGTCATGGAGCAGGAATCTCACTTCAATCCTCGTGTCGTATCACCCAAAGGCGCGCGAGGATTGATGCAATTGATGCCTGGGACGGCTGCTCGTTTTGGCGTACGCCGCCCGCATGATCCGGGACAGAATGTTTCCGGTGGTACCAGATACCTGAAAGAACTGCTGAATCGATTCAACAACCGCGTCGATTTGGTCCTGGCGAGTTACAATGCCGGCGAAGGAGCAGTGATCAGGTTTGGTCACAAAGTTCCGCCGTATCGTGAAACCAGGAATTACGTTAAGCGCATCAGTTATCGATACAAGAGCAAAACCGCCAAACCCAAGCCATCTGCGACTGGCGCGGCAAACTCCAACGGAGCAGCAGGAGCCAAATGATCGCGATGTTGGTCGCTAAACAGGAGCAGGGGCAGCAGGCACGAGCACGCACGGCTCTTTCCGGTACCTGCCTGCTGCTACTGCTCCTTTGCTTTGGAACGCCTGCTTCTGCGCAGTCGTCAGAAACTCCACTCACGAATGCCTCTGTAATCCGATTAGTAAAAGCGGGGTTCAAAGAGAAGACTGTGGTTGCCATCATTCACAGCAGACCCAATCAATTCAAGTTGGACACCGATCATCTGGTGCAGCTGAAATACAATGGCGTCAGCGAAAACATCATTCTGGCGATGCTAGCTCAAGATCAGTCGTTTGACGGACCAGATGATTGGGAACATGATTCCTTTTTTAGAATGCCGGGCGGAGGATCATCTGCGGGAAACAATCAGGGCGCAGATATCTTTGGCTCGAGCAGTGGTTCAAGATCTGAGTCGCGCTCCAGGGGCACAAGAGGCGGCAACGATAACGAGGGAAACATCACCGGATCAGCCACCGTTCGAATTCTTCGGCCGCCGGCAGAAGCTGGCACCTCAGCTCCAAAACTTGAGCGAACGCCCACGCTCAATAACGAAGAGATTATCCGCCTTGTAGATGCTGGCTTTTCCGAAGGCACGATAATCAAACGGATCGAAAACTCTCCAGCTGAGTTTGACTTATCACCTGCAAAGTTGGATGAGCTCCGCAAACATCGGGTAACAGATTCGATTATTGCCGCGATGAATGCAGCAATGGGAGACAAGGAGTAGAAAACTCCGAAAAGCTCTACCCCAAGCAGCAGTAAGATAATCAAACGCATTCTCACTTAAATCTGGTCGCGGCGTTGTTAGTCGCGATGACTTCACGCTCAACTAACCGACTCTGCTTTTAATAAGGACACTGCCGAAGCTCAGGAAAAAATGGCACAGTCCGCCACTTTCATAGGGTGGTGTGACCTCACGATACAGGCCGACGTTAAGACCATTCTCTGCGTTCTCAGCTTAAACTCACAAATAATTAGATTTAGCGCTCGATTGACAAGGCGGCACAGTCGTTGCCGAGTACTTTGCGGAATTCCGCGGGTATTCGTCTGCCGAACGACCGATAGGAATCATTCATATACAAAATCGACGGAGGAACGATGCGACCTATTAAGCATATGGAGAGAGGGTTAACCCTTGTCGCGGGTGGCGCTTTCAATGCTATTCAATCAGTAAATAAGTACAAGCCCAACCCCTCTTTCACCCCCAAGTGGTCCGACAAGCCGCTTCTTAAATCATGGCAGAAGAGTAAGCCGACGTTGGGTTGGCCGCGCACTACTGACTCTCTTTGTCCAAATTGCGTCATTGAAGCACGCGAAGACATTCTAAGCGGTAAGAAGGATGTAACAATTCTGATCAATGAGAAGGTTGGCGAGATCAAAGCACAAATCATTGAACGCGATGGTCAGATCTGGATGGTAAAAGACTGTCCCATCCACGGCCATTTCGAAGACATGATGGCCATTGATTCGAAATTTCTTACGCACATCGAGAAGATGTTTCCGGGTCGCGATATTGACGCTCACAATGATGAGAAGTTGCACAACCATGGTTCAAGCACTGTGAAATATGGACGTGGCGCCGTGTTGACTGTCGATCTTACGAACCGCTGCAACATGATGTGTGATCCGTGCTTTATGGACGCGAACCAGGTCGGCTTCGTTCATGAGTTGAGCATGGATGAGATCAAGGAGATTCTGGACAACGCGATCACCATCAAGCCGCGCAGGCAGATGTCGGTCCAGTTTTCCGGTGGTGAGCCCTCCATCTCGCCACATTTCATCGAAGCCATCAAGTATTCGCGGAAGGTTGGGTACAACAGCGTTCAGGCTGCGACGAACGGAATTGAATTCGCCAAGAGCAAAGAGTTTTGCCGTCAAGCTGCCGAAGCTGGCCTCCGTTACGTGTATCTGCAGTTCGACGGAATTGGAAACGATGCGAACAGTCATCGTCAGGTCGGGAACCTGTTTGATGTGAAGATGCGCGCCATTAACAATCTTCACGAGGCTGGTGTCGAGATCGTTCTGGTCACAACGCTTGTGAACGGAATCAACAACGACCAGGTCGGATCGATAATCCGTTTTGCACTCGATAATCCCAAGAAGATTGCTTTCCTGTCTTTCCAGCCAGTCTCGTTTACCGGCCGTGATGAAGAGATCACGGAGCAACGACGTCTGCAGCAACGCTATACGCTGTCTCATCTGGCTCATGATGTGAAGAACCAGGTAGGTATCACCGAACCTACCCGCGATTGGTTCCCGCTTTCTTTGATGGGTGCTTTTGCAGACTTCGCTGACTTGGTGCATGGGCCAGAAGCAGATTGGGGCCAGGTGTCGTGCGGATGCCATCCAAATTGCGGCGTAGGCACGGCGGTGATGATCGACAAAGACACGCGAGAGATGCGACCGGTGCCGGAGTTTTTGAACATTCCGGGTCTTGTTAAGGACATGCAAAAGATCACTGACGCAGCGCGCGGCAAGTGGATGTCAAACATCATGATGGGTCTGGCGTTGCTGAAGCATTACAACCCGTATAAGTCGCCGTCGCAGTTCACGCTGTATGAACTGTTTAAGAAGTTCGATAAATCTTTTGGCTTGACAGGGAAAAATTATGGACGCGTCGACGGTCACCGCAGCAAAGGTGACATCGATCAGAGACGTTCAGATCGGTGGAACTTTCTGTTCATCGCCGGCATGTGGTTCCAGGATCTATTCAATTACGATTTCCGTCGCACTGAGATGTGCATCATCCCGTATGGTACGCAGGAGGGTGAGATTTCCTTCTGTGCGTACAACACCGGCATCGGTTGGCGGAACATCATCGAAAACATGCACCAGAACGCAACCGTGGCTAAGTGGTATCAGGAGCACGGGCGACATGAGATCTTTGCAGGAGGGAAGAACGTTGAACTGGCCGACGCATCGCACGGCTTGATACTGAGCGAAGTCGACCTAGCACGGCCCAATAAGCCGCAAATGGAAGGACCTAAAACAGCTCACGAAGAAGCTGTGATGATGCGCAAGCTTTATCAGGAAATGGTGCTCAAGAAACAGCTGAACACCAAAGAAGCCGATAAGCCCGTACAGATCCAGGGGCTCAGTCCTCGTAAAGAAGAGCCCGCAGAAGCAGTACTCGTTTAGCGACTTCATCATTGCTGAATACCCCGCGAGAAGGCGACTTATCGCGGGGTACTTTTTTGTAGTTATTACCAACAAAAGTGCTGCCATTATTCTTTCAGATTCGGTAAACTTGTATTGCCCTTCCTCTCCGGCCGAGCTCAGCTCGCCCGCTACAGCTCAACTAAAGGCTGGTGAATTTGATGAACGACAAAAACGCTCCTCAAGAGACTGCCTCCTCTCAGCGGCCTCGCAGTCCTCGGGTGCCCGTGGCTTTCGATTTAACTGTCGAGGGAACCGACGAAGCAGGAAAACCTTTTGCGGTCAAAGGGCAGGCAACTAAGATCAGCCGCGGCGGCGCAACGATCGCGCTCGATAAAAGGGTCGACCTGGCAATCGGCGCTGTCGTCACGCTGGTTCCTCCGTTCGGCGGTAAACTAGATGCGCAAGTGAACGGGTCCTGGGACGATGAACTTGATAGTCGCCGAAGAATTGGCGTAAAACTGCTGGCCGACGATGGATGGTTCGGCGAATAAGTTGAAACGAATGACAATTAAATGAAAGCCAAACGCTGGATCGTGCGGAGGCCGGAAACAGAACAGGCGGCCTCCCTCGCACGCGTTCTGGGTGTCTCACCAATCCTGGCTGCCCTCCTAATTAGCCGCGGATACGATAACGAACGGTCCGCTCGAGCCTTTCTCACGCCTTCTTACGAACAACTTCATGAGCCGTACCTCATGCTGGGAATGGAGAAAGCTGTTTCGCGTCTCCAGCATGCAATTGATCACGGCGAATCAATACTCATTTACGGCGATTACGATGTCGATGGAACGACTGGAACCGCTGTGCTTCTGCGCGCCCTAAAGCTGCTCGGAGCGCAGACCGGCTTTCATGTGCCGCACCGCTTTACTGAAGGGTACGGAATTCAACAACAAGCGTTAGAGCGCGCTTTAAGTGAGGGATACAAGCTCGTTGTAAGCGTGGATTGCGGTATCCGTGCGCATGAACCGCTTTATTGGGCCCGCGACAACGGTCTGGACGTGATCATTACTGATCACCATC
The DNA here is from genome assembly GCA_036559885.1 of Pyrinomonadaceae bacterium. GTDB lineage: Bacteria > Acidobacteriota > Blastocatellia > Pyrinomonadales > Pyrinomonadaceae > PSRF01. The sequence continues at coordinate 15,992 of DATBSH010000006.1, read as the reverse complement.
TGCCGGATCCGAATGAAGGCGCGCCTCCGGCTTACGCTGTACTAAATCCGAATCAGGTGGGTTGTAACTATCCCGACAAAAACTTGGCCGGGGTCGGTGTAGCTTTCAAACTCATACACGCGCTGTTTCGCGAGCGCGGAAGGGAAGCGCAAGTTGAAGCATTCCTTAAAGTGGTGGCGATTGGTACGGTAGCCGACGTAGCAAAACTCATCGGCGAGAATCGAACCATTGTTGCACTCGGGCTGAAAGATTTAGCGAAAGCGTCAAATCCAGGTCTCAAGGCCCTGATCGAGGTATCAGGTTGCGGAGATGGCACGGGCATGACAGCATACGATCTCGGTTTTCGCTTGGGCCCGAGAATCAACGCTGCCGGCCGAATGGATGCAGCGCGAGCTGTCGTCGAGCTGTTTGATACGCGAGATCGGACTGAAGCTTTGCGGCTGGCGGAACACTTAGACGCTCGCAACGAAGAACGTAAGATAGCCCAGCAACAGATCTTTGATTTGGCTATGACGGAATTTGACTCCGGCGGAAGAAACGAGCACGAATCATATGTTGCCGTCATCGCCGGACCCAATTGGCACCGTGGTGTGATTGGCATTGCTGCCTCGAAGATCGCGGAAAGAATCAACCGACCTTGCGTCGTATTGTCTGTTGAAAATGGAGTAGCCCACGGGTCGGCGCGCAGCATCGAAGCCTATCACCTGCTTAATGGCCTGACTGCGTGTTCGGATCTTTTCGATAAGTTTGGCGGGCATTCGCATGCTGCGGGGATTACCCTTCGTGAAGAAAAGATCAGCGAATTGCGGCGGCGGTTGAACGAGCATGCGGCAAGCTGCTTGAGGCCCGAAGATCTTGAGCCGTGTGTGTATGTGGATTTGGAATTACCGGCTGAAGCAATCACCTATAAACTCGCCAACGAGTTGCGGCGTCTTGAGCCATTTGGAGCTGGCAATCCGTCCCCGCTCTTTTGTACGCGAGGTTTGCGCAAACTGTCGGAACCGCAGGTTATTAAAGACAAGCATTTGAAAATGCGACTTGCAGGCCCGCAAAACCGTCCGCTTGAGGCTGTTTGGTGGAATTCTATAGAAGGCGCAGAGCAAACGCCCGATATTAGTGGAAGCATCGAACTTGTCTACACGATTGAGACAAATGTGTGGAATGGTTTGGTGGGGATGCAATTGAATGTTCAGGATTTGAGGTGCTTTTGATTGGCCTTTGGCCCTTTGGCTTTTAGAGTTTGGCGTTTGGACTCTGTTCTTTGGACTAAAATCTGAGATCTGAAATTCTGAGATCTGAGATCTGAGATCTGAGATCTCTGAGACGCGGACCAAAGACCCAAACGACCCAAGACGAAACATCAAGAATCGAAAGCCGACGGTCCAAAATCCAAAGTCCCAAGACCCAATATCACCGGTGCAGGAACTAACAAAAAAACGAGCCATCGCAATCGGGCTGCGCGCGCATTTCCCAATGATCGCACGCATGGCTGCCGTTGCACTCCTCGCGTCCGGTATCGCTTTCGTAGGCGTGTCCTACTACAAGCTGCGAACCAACGCGCGGTTCGTGATGAGGTCCAAAACGCCGGAACTTTCAAAAGAAGTCACGGGCCGAGTCGAAGGTTACGAACAGAGAGTGACCAAGAATGACCGCCTGTATCTCCTGGTTAAGGCATCAGTCGATCTAACCTTCTCGGATGATCATCATGAGCTCGAGAATGTAAACGTTACTGTTTATCCGCCCACCGGCGAAACTCCTGATCAGATTTCTGCGGCGCGCGCCATCTATCAACCGACCACATCCGTAATCTCGTTTATCGGGAATGTGAAGATCGAAACGAAGGATAGGTTGAAAGTAAACACCGAAAGTCTTTCATTCGATCAAAATAATGAGGTGGCTCAGACAGACGCACCCGTTGCATTCGAAAGAGACAATCTCATTGGAAAATCAACCGGCGCAATGCTCGAACAGAAAACCAAGAAGCTCCAGCTATATAAGGATGTTGAGATCACCGTAACGCCGAAATCTGGCGCACGGGGACTGTCGCCTAGATCAAGGCCCGTCACCATCAAAGCAGCAAATGGTGTGTTTGAGCACGAAGCACTCAAGTTAACTTTCTCTGGCGGGGTGACCGCGGAGCAAGAAACAGAGATCATGAGTGGCGACAGTCTGAGTGCGTTCTTTAGCAAGGATCAGCAAGTAGAGCGAGCCGAGGTTCGCGGCAACGCATATTTGCGGACGATGGATCCGGGACGCGCCGCTGAAATGAAAGCCGTCGATATGGATTTTTTTCTTGACGGCGATCAGCGGCTCCAACGAGTCAACGCGCGACAAAACATTGCTTCACGTAGCCTCGATGCCGAATCAGAAATGCAATTGACTGGCGCTACCAATTTGGATGTGACCTTTCAAGCGCAGGATCAAGGAAGTGTGCTGAAAGAAATGTACAGTCAAGGCCGGTCGATTGTGACGCTCGGAGCTCCGAAATCGAAGCTTAGCGATCCGCGCGCAGCAAACAAACGGTTGACTGCCGACACTGTAAAGCTTACCTGGCGCGCGACCGGCCGTGACCTGGAAAAAGCTGAAGCAAATGGTAATGCTGAGTTATTCATCGATCCCGTTGTGAAAAATGAGCGCGCCGACAAAAAGACGCTAGTAGCCCCTCGATTTGACTGCGACTTTTTTGAGACCGGTAATCTCGCGCGTTCATGCGTGGCATCTGGCGGGGCGAAAGCTGTCGTCGATCCAGTTCAAACTGTGCCGGACCGCGGTACGCGCACTTTAACTTCGCAAAAGATGACAGCCGCTTTCTTGCGAGACACGCAGGATATTGAACGAGTCGACGCCCAGGGTGATGGCAAGTTCAATGAAAAAGATCGGAATGGTTTGGCTGCTAACATTTCGTTTACTACCGTGGACGAAACCGTGCGTTTGCGTGGAGGCGATCCAACGGTTTGGGATTCACGGGGGCGTACGAAAGCAGTTGAAATCGACTCTGATCTTACCAACGAGGTCTCTTACGGACGCGGACGTGTGAGTACGACTTACTACAGTCAGGAACAGACAAATGGCGCTACCCCCTTTTCCAAGGTGAAGAGTCCGGTCTACGTGGTTGGCGATCGTTCAGAGTTTCGGCACGTCAGCGGATTGGCAACTTACACCGGAAACGCGCGCGCATGGCAAGATGACAATTTTGTTCGAGCCGACAAATTAAACATTTACGCGAACGACAAGCGGATGGATGCATCCGGGCATGTCCAGACGGCTCTGTACAACTCGAAGCGACGCATTGAAGGAAACGTTACAGAAATACCTGTCTTCGGGTCATCCGACTCGATGTTCTACTCCGACGCTGATCGATTGATTCATTACGAAGGATCTGTCGACATTAAGCAGGGAACGGATCGTCTGACAGCAGGTGTTGCCGATGTATACCTTGCAAGAGATACCAACGACATGGAGAAAACAGTCGCGGAACGCAATGTAGTTATGACTCAACCAACACGAAGAGGCACGGGCGATTGGGTTGAATATACGGCCGCCAACGAGGTCGCAATCCTAAAAGGCAATCCGGCGCGCGTGGACGATACGGAGCAGGGAAATACAGAAGGCGCTCGATTGACGCTAAATATTCGCGACAATAAAGTGACCGCGGACGATACGCGTGGACCGTTGTCACCCGGACGAGTTAGATCCACTCACAAAATAAAGAAGCAGCCTTAATCTACTTCGGATTTTCTATGGTGCGAACGGCAGATCTGCAGGTCGAAAAAGAGTCCGAAACCAAGCGTCACCCGACTCTGACCACCCATAATACTCAAACAGTTCCAGATACTTCGTTGCGCACTTGGCGGCTAGTCAAGAACTACGCTAAACGACGAGTCGTAGACGACGTCAGTCTGCAAGTTAACCGCGGAGAAGTCGTCGGTCTGCTCGGCGCCAATGGCGCGGGAAAAACAACGACCTTCTATATGATCGTCGGTCTCGAGCGGCCTGACTCCGGCACAGTGGAATTGGGCGATATCGATCTCACGAAGTTGCCGATGTATCTCCGCGCGCGTTTGGGCATTGGTTATCTGCCACAAGAGCCTTCCGTTTTTCGAAAGATGACTGCCGCCCAGAACATTCTGGCAGTCCTCGAAACAATGGGATTGCGACGTCGCGAACAGTTAAAAAGGCTCGAAGAGTTACTGGAGGAGTTTGGTATTGCTCACGTGCGAAATACACGCGGCGATGCTTTGTCGGGAGGCGAGCGACGGCGGACCGAGATTGCCCGCGCGCTTGCAACCGAACCGCAACACATCTTGCTAGATGAGCCCTTTGCGGGTATTGATCCAAAGGCGGTCGATGACATTCAAAATGTCATACTTTACCTACGGAATCGTGGCATCGGTATTTTAATTACAGATCATAATGTCCGCGAGACGTTGGGTGTCACAGACCGAGCATACATAATGGCCGAAGGGAGAATCTTTAGATCAGGTAAGCCAATGGACTTGACAGAAGACAGTGAAGTGCGCCGACTGTATCTAGGCGAAAAATTCAGAATGTGAGACCGCCGCAAATCACGCCTGATCGGTTATAATCTACCCGCGCTAATCACAGGCGCAATAATAATAAAAGAGAACATTTTTCTCGACGAATGTCCCTAAAACTAACTACCAGCCTCTCCCAACGACTTGTTCTGACGCCGCAGCTGCGCCAGCGAATCGAGATGCTGCAGATGACCTCCCTTGAATTAACGGAGCTCATCCAGCAGCAGCTGCTGGAGAATCCTGTCCTTGAGGAAGTCCCCACGCAGGAAGAGGCTCGCGAACTTGCTGAGAAAATTTTGGACCATCTCGCAAGCTCCGATTCAGATGCACCCTTAGAAGCAAATGCAGCGGCGGCATCCGAGACAGAATTAGGTAGTCCTTCTTCGAATGGCGCGGGCGATCCGGAGGTTTTGAACGCCGCAGGCGCAAATGTCCAATCCGGACTGAGCGAAGCGATTGAGGCGGAAGTTGGCGAGGACACCGGCAGCGAAGGTGGCGGTGAAGAGGCTGCAATTGCCGAAGGCGACGACGGAGGAACCGGGGAAGTTCGTGATCCTTTTGAGGAGATCGATTTTGGAAGAGAGTTTCAGGAATATTTAGATCCTGGATACAAGACTCAGGAGATCGAATACAAGGAGGATGGACCAACTTTTGAGCAGTTCTTAACGCGGCCTCCATCGCTGGCGGATCATCTTGAGTGGCAATTGCACATGAGCCCGGTTGAGGAAAACGTGTGCGACGCGGCGATCTGTGTCATTGGTAACTTGAACGCTGATGGTCGACTTAATGCTACCAATGAAGAGATCGCCGCCATGGGCCCGTGGACGGAGGAGATAGTCGAGCAGGCCCGGCAAGCAGTAATGCGACTCGATCCGGTTGGTTGTGGCGCCCGCGATGTTAAGGAGTGCCTGCTCGTTCAGCTCGAAGTGCGCAACGAAAGTGATCGGTTGGCGGCCCGCCTTATCAGCGAGCACCTTCAGGAACTACAGCAACACAAATTGCCGCATCTATCGAAGCAGATCGGAATTGACGTTGATACGCTTTTGAATGAGTTGCAGTTTATCCGCACTCTCGATCCGTACCCTGGCCGTCGCTATTCGTCTGAAGAACCAATCCTAATTGCTCCTGAAATCTATATAGAGAAGCTCGACGAGAATGATCCCGACTACGTCATCTATTTTGCAGATGATGGAAGTCCACGGCTGCGAGTCAGCGCGCAATATCAACAGATGTTGAGCCAGGGCGGCGTCAGCAATGAGACAAAGAGTTTTATTCGCGAGAAAATGCGTTCAGCCGTCGACCTGCTGCGAAACATCGAACACAGGCGACAAACGATCTACAAGGTTGTCGAATCGATCGTTCATCGGCAGAAGGATTTTCTGGATCACGGAGTGCAGTATCTGAAACCGATGATGTTGAAAGACATCGCGGAGGATATTGGTATGCACCTGTCGACAGTTTCGCGTGTCGTTAACCGTAAGTATGCACACACACCGCAAGGTGTGATTGAGCTCCGTCGCTTCTTCACCGAAGGTATGTTGAATGAGGACGGCGAAGAGATTTCGACTCGCATTATCAAGTTGCAGATCAAGAAATTGATCGAAGAAGAAGATTCGCGTAATCCTATTACGGATGATCAGGTAGTAAAGATTCTGGCCAAGGACGGAATTAGACTATCGCGCCGGACCGTCGCGAAATATCGCGACCAGATGCAAATCCCAGGGTCACGCGAACGTCGCGCTGTTGTGTAGGCTAAAGACGTATCATTTCGTTTAGGGCGGCGAACTCATCGCCGCTTTTGTGTCGCATCAAAGTGCGAACGAAATCATGACACGGGGCCATGCGTTAAGTCGCGACGCAAGAGTTCAGCTGTAGCGATTATTGAACATATTGGTGAGTCGTGTCGTGAACTCACCGTGCTATCGCTGTACGTGCGAGGAGGAACATCTGCTGATGAAATTTGAATATACGGGCCGGCATGTTGAGGTGTCGCCCGCGATCCGGCGTCATGTGGAGGAGCATTTCAAAAAACTGGACCATATCTTTAACGACTCAACGCTGAGTACACACGTAATTATTGATGTAGAAAAGAATCGTCAGATAGCCGAAATGATAGTGTACTGGCGCGATCATGCGTTGACTGCGAAAGATACAAACGCCGATATGTATATGGCGTTGACCCGCGCTATGGCTAAGATTGAAAAGCAGGCCGTCAAACTCAAAAAGAAAATCATCGATCGAAAGCAAGGGGCGCGACCGACTGCAAGGGTTGCGCCTGAACCCGATGGTCATTTGGAAGCTACACCGAGACCTCCGCGCATCATTGCTGCGCGCCGCTATCCAGTTAAGCCTATGACGGCAGAAGAAGCCGCTCTTCGTCTGTCAGCTGAACCTGATCAGTTCCTGGTGTTTCGCGATGCTGATACCGAAAGGCTGGGTGTTCTGTATAAACGGAAAGATGGAAATTACGGACTGATCGAACCATAGTCGGTGGTAATCAGTACCGCTTGCAGTAGCAAGTGGCCAATGGATGGGTCGCGTTGGTGCCTGCTACCGTAAGCAGTACTGATTGCAACTCGCATAGATGCCCCGCAAGAAGACAACGAAGTCGTCAGCGCGCAAGAAGACAACGAAGTCGTCAGCGGATTCCACTTCACCTGACATTATCATTATCACCGGCCTGAGTGGGTCGGGCATGTCTTCCGCCACAAACGCCTTCCAGGATCTGGGTTACTTCTGCATCGACAACCTTCCCACGACGATGCTGAAGATGTTTGCCCGCCTTGTCACATCTGATGAAGATGAAAAAGGTATCAGTCGAGCTGCGTTAGTCATTGATATCCGCGAGCGAGGCTTTCTCGCAGATTTCGCAAAGCAACTGCGCGCCCTGCGCGATGGTGGATTCAACGTCCACGTGCTGTTCTTTGAAGCTTCGGATCAGGCGCTTCAGCGGCGATTCAGTGAGACGCGCAGGCCGCATCCTGCTGACACCGGTCAGGGTCTGTTGGGAGCCATTCGCGCGGAACGCGCGGCAATGGCTCGCATTCGTTCACTGGCCGATCAAATTGTCGATACGTCCGACCATTCAGTGCACACGCTACGCAGCTTCTTGCTTGAACGGTTTAGTACGGATCGCAAAGGGGCACCCATGCGGGTGCAGATCCTTAGTTTTGGTCATAAGTACGGCAATCCCGGTGCGCTGGAGTTGCTGTTTGACGTCCGCCACTTGCCGAACCCACATTTTGTTAAAGAGCTGAAACGGCTTTCCGGTCACGATAGCCGCGTGGTGAAATTCTTAAGATCCCAACCGGAAGTGAAGGAAACTCTCAACCGGTTTACTGATCTCTTAACGTATCTCTTACCTCTCTATAAGCGGGAAGGAAAGTCGTATGTCACCGTCGGCATTGGTTGCACAGGGGGTCGGCATCGCTCAGTAATGGTAGCGAACGAACTTGCCAGATCGCTCCGCCGCGCTGGATTTGACGCGCGCGCCACGCACAGAGACGTGCGTAAGGCGAACCGCCTCTAGCCGAACAGCCGCATTGGAGATAAATATGAGCAATAATCCCCAGCAACCTTCATCAAATGATGCTCGAAAAGTAGCCGGAGTAATAGTTACTCACGGTAACCTGGCTGGCGAATTCCTCGCTGCGGCGGAGATGATCGTCGGTCCAGTGTCGCACATCGGCGCCGTCTCGATCGGTTGGCATGACGACGTTGATGTTGCGCGCGACGAGGTTCAGCGAGCGATTACTCGTGTGTCCGCAGGTGCAGGCGTTTTGCTGCTGACCGATATGTTCGGCGGCACGCCGACTAATATCGCCTCAATGTTTCTGGAAGAAGGGTCTGTGGAAGTCGTCACCGGGGTTAACTTACCAATGGTCATTAAGCTCGCTACTGACACAGGCGGAGAGTCGCTGGCAGAAGTTGCGCGCAGAATCTGTGATCAGGGGCGACAGGGAATCTATCTTGCCGGGGCCCTGCTTGGTCCTCCGTCAAAGAGCGGAGCTGATTGAAGTGATCGAGAAGCGTGTTCGAGTTTCCAGCCATCTTGGTCTGCACGCTCGTGCGGCCGCAAAGCTCGTTCGCGTAGCAAACCAATTTCAAAGTAAAGTTACTCTTCATCGTCTGGATGCAGACGTCGAAGCTGACGCCAAATCTATTCTGAGCATCTTGATGCTCGCAGCGAGTCGGGGCACGGAACTTCGCCTACTTGCCCATGGCTCGGATGAAGTACAAGCATTAGAGACTGTAGCGGAACTGTTTGCGCGAGGCTTCGATGAGACTGAGAAAGTCGAAACTATGGCCCGCGCGCCGGCGACGACGGAGCTGTATTTCAAAGGCCTCGGCGTTTCGGAAGGCGTAGTCATTGGCCGTGTGGTGCGGCTGCAGGATGGAACACGCGACGTCTATCGAGCCCAGATAAAAGAAGCCGATGTTGTTCGTGAACGACTGCGATTTCGGGCTGCCGTCGCCATGGCGCGTCGGCAATTGCAAGCAATCAAAAGCCGCGCAGAGAAGGAGCTGGGCGAAGGGCATGCTTACATCTTCGATGCACACTTACTGTTCCTGGAGGATGCTAAGCTTACGCGTGACGTCGAGAACTACATTGTGCAGGAACACGCGAATGCGGACTGGGCCACGAAAGTTGTCGGCGATCGTTTGCTTTCGATCTACACTCAAATCAATGACGAGTATCTTCGTGAGCGTGGTTCCGATATCGAGGACGTAATCCAGCGCCTATTAGCTAACCTTACCGGCGAACACCGCACATATCCAAAACTTTCTGAGGACGCGGTAATCGTGGCTCAGGATTTGTTGCCCTCAACAATCGCCGAGCTTGACCTTAATCACGTGAAAGCAGTCGCAACGGATCTCGGCGGTTGGACTTCACACATGTCGATCATAGCAAGGGGCTTGGGACTAACAGCAGTGGTTGGCTTGAGAGACTTTTACCACCGTACCAGAACAGGCGATGAAATAATCGTTGATGCTCAGCGGGGCGAGGTTATCTTACATCCAACGGCAGACACCTCTTCACGATACGGACTTGCCGAACAACGTGTGTTAAAGAGTCGCGCAGTTCCCACTGGCGAAACAGGACCAGTCATCACCCGGAGCGGCGTCAAAGTTAACCTGCGCGCGAACGTGGAATTGCCCGCAGAGTTTGAGGCAGTACGGCGGTTTGGGGCGTCTGGAGTGGGACTGTTCCGGTCTGAGTTCCTGCTGTCGCGCCCTGGATTAATCCTTCCAGAGGATGAACAGTACGTGGTTTACCGCGAGTTGATTGCGGCTGCTGGCGAACAAGGTGCGATCGTACGTCTATTTGATATTGGAGGAGAAGGCGATCGCGATTTCTCTGATCGTCCCGAGAGAAATCCTGCGCTTGGTCTGCGTGCCATCAGGTTTGATCTGCGGCACAAGGAAATCATGCGCGCCCAGGTTCGGGCGATTCTTCGAGCTGCTGCGACCGGTCCCCTCAGTTTGGTCGTTCCAATGGTTGCGGATGTTTCTGACATACGCATGGCCAAACAAGTTGTGATGGAGGAACAGGAGCAGTTGACCGCCGATCGCGTAGAGTTTTCTCCAGTGCGTGTCGGAGCCATGATTGAAGTACCATCCGCCGTTCTGACATCCGACAAGATCGCGGCAGAAGTTGACTTCTTCGAACTGGGAACAAACGATCTCGTTCAATATACGCTCGCGGTCGACCGCGGTAATTACGCTGTGTCAGACTGGTTTCGCACCCTGCATCCGGCTGTATTGTTTGGTATACAACGAACACTTGCCGCTGCGGCAAATGCGCGAATACCAGTGATCGTTTGTGGCGAGATGGCTTCGACACCAGCTTACGCAGTGTTGTTAGTGGGCCTCGGTGCGGTGGACCTCAGCATGACTCCAGCATTGATTCCTAGAATTAGAAACACACTATCTTCGATTGATACTACGGAAGCTCGGAGCATTGTAGAGAAGTGCTTGACGTGCGCTACGGCGGATGAAGTAGAGGAGATTGTGCGCGTTGAATTCAACAGTCGCTGGCCTGAACTGTTTCCGCCAAACGCCCTCCCTGCGAAAACGACTGACTAAAGGACTTCGCACAAAAATAACTACCCGGGGCCGCGTCAATTACAGAACTCTGACACGTCGGTGTTCTGTAAGCGCGCGACACGGCTTGTTTATAATGCCTGATGCATTCCTGAATTACAGAGAGCCGATATGAGCGCAATCGGAGTCGTATGACTAAATCGACACTGATCAGGTTCTTGATCGGAAAATCGATTCTCGAAACCGTTCTGGTTGCGACGATCGCAGTAGGCTTCCACATCAACGCCTTTCCTCCGTATTTCCACGGCTGGGGCGAAGCAACCGCTACGACGATCGCAGGTTGGGCCGTAAACAACAACGCACCCTCAGAGCGCGTATCGGTACAGCTCTTCGTTGACGGGACTTTTGTGGCGGCACAATCGGCAAATCTTGCACGTCCGGATGTTCCGGCGGCGGGTTGGGCCGAAGATGAATGGCACGGCTACAGTTTCGCCTTGCCTGCTTTAGGTGCCGGCACTCATGAAGCACGGGTCTATGCCTTACACGAAAGCGGAAGTGGCACACGACTTACGCTGCAACAGCTCGGCGATCCGATTCGCTTTTCTCTCGACGCAAGTGGCAGGCTCATCGATTTAGCGAAACCTCACCCGTAACGTCCATCTTATGACCGAGAACAAAGAACAGACGATCGACCTGATCAGTGCGAAAGCGCTGGCGCTGGCGGAGATCTTTTCCATCGTTGTTTCGTGCCTGATCGCGGAATGGGTGTTCCTTTCGTTCTTCAGTCGTCATCGTTGGCTCGTGATTGTGCCGCTCATCCTGGCTGTCATCTTCATGATTCTGTCGCATCGCGCTTACAACGAGTCGACCCAGATGATCGGGTTTCGCGTCGATAATTTCCTGTCTGCAGTTCGCCTTCTTCTGTGGCCGACACTCCTGGCAGTAATAGTTATCCTCGTGGTTGGATGGTTTTTGGCTGGGCCACCCGTCCTTTCCCGTCTATTGAGACCAAGGCTGCTCCTCCTACCAGGTTGGGCCCTGCTCCAACAATATGCGCTACAAGGCTACATAAACCGGCGCACTCAGGTCGCGTTTGGGAAAGGTGCTGTGAGCATATGCGTCGTAGCTGTGGTGTTCGCCCTCCTGCACCTGCCAAATCCCGTGCTGACGTTTATCACCTTTATTGCTGCGCTCGTTTGGGCTGCTATTTATCAGCGTGAGGCAAATCTTTTTGCGTTGGCAGCGTCTCATACAGTCGCATCGATCAGCTTGGCGCTCGCCCTGCCGTTGAATGTAATCAACGGGCTAAGAGTGGGATTCAAGTATTTCGGTTGAGCGTCGAAACGCGGGTCAGTAGCCCGACAGTCAAGGAGGTCTTGGATAATTTGAGTCGGGAGTCCTCCTTGGCAGTCGGGCTACCGCACCGTCTGTATTAATGGAGGCTTACAGTTAAAAGTGATCTTCCGTTGTGCTATACCGGTTGAACATCGGTTTGCTATAATCCCCGAGCCTTGCAACAGAACAGGTCGGGCGGTTGCTGCTGGCATGTGAGATCTGACCCTTCAGATTTCAGATTTGATGTGAGAAATCTCAGGTGCCGGGAGAGGAAAGTCCGAACACTACAGGGCAGCGAGCCCGCTAACAGCGGGGCGACTGGGTGGATCTCAGGTCTCAAATTTGAGATCTCAGATTCGCTGAGGTCGACGACAAGTGCAACAGAGAACAGACCAGCCGTTTGGGGTCTCAGATTTCAGATCTCAGATCTCAAGCGGTGATGGGTGAAACGGTGCGGCCCGATATTTCGGGCTTAAAGTAAGAGCGCACCGGCGCGTATGGTGACATGCGCGGCCAGGCAAACTCCTCGCAGTGCAAGACCAAATAGGGAGGCGTCAATAGGGCTGCCCGCCCGATGTCTTTGGGATCTCAAATCTCAAGTTTGAGATTCCAAGGCTACGACCTCCGGGTAGGTCGCTTGAGCCAGCCGGCAACGGCTGGCCTAGATGAATGATCGCCGTCCTGACCCCGTCAGGATACAGAATTCGGCTTACAGACCTGTTCATGATTTGCGAGGCAAAGTTTTAAAAGCCCGACTCGGTTTACGCCGATGTAGAAAACGAGGCGAGGATAAATGGCAAACCGCAAAGGTGTCTTCATTGGTGCATACGTTCCTAACCATTTGAAAGAATCTCTTCGCCGTCGCGCTGCAGCAGAACATCGCACGCTGTCTCAGGAGATAACACGCATTCTTGAAGAGGCGGTTCACGGTCGCGGTCTACCTCCGGGAAGTGTTGACAGGCGCGCAAGAGATTCTCAACCCCGTCGCAGAACAAGTGACCCCATGCCTCGACGTCGAGCCAATGATGAACCCTACGGAAGCGGCTCAAGTAGAGATGACAGAGGCTAGAAGAAGCCCCTGCTCGGGTAAGTTTCAATTTTGCGATATCTCGTCATAGCTGTCCTCGTCGGACTTCTTTTCATTCTGCTCTACTCACGTCTGCGTCCCTACATTCAAATAGTCCAAAAGGTCTTGAGGTTTCTTAAGGACGCGAGTGCGAGTGTTGACTCAGCAACTCTGCGCACAAGTTCGAAAGCTGAGCATAGACTGTTGCGGTGTGAGACTTGTGGGACTTGGATCCCGGAGGATCGGGCACTCACGCTGCGCACCGGCAACGCAAACTACTGCTCGCGGGAATGTTTGGAGAAGAGCGCAGAATCAAACGAACACCGAGCTGCCGGGTGATATGAGCCCTTCTCACTCAATGATTTTTGAACCTGACGTGACACCAGGCAGCGAGGCAGCAAGAATCAGGGTTCAGAAACCTGCACGTCAAAAGCTTGCGTAAGAGAAGCGCCGTCGTCATCGGTAACCTTTATAAAGACGGTCCCTCCTTCATTTTCAGTGACTGTTCCTGAAATAATTCCGTCGTCGCTCAACGCGAGGTCATCAGGCAAGTCGCCATCTGTAATCTCGAAGGTATAGGGCGGTGTACCGCCACTCACCTCGAGGGTAACCTCCGGCGATTCGCCAACAACGAACGCCGGTAAACTTTCGGTAATAAACGTTAGGGTTGATTTTGGTGCGTACGACATCTTCTCTCCTTTCAGGTTGTCACTTACGGTCCGAAGCGGTGCCTGTATTCCAGTGAACTGATAAATGCTTTCACCATCTCAGCCTCAATGAAATTGCCTCCAAACTCATTCAACTTTTTGAGCCAGAAATTGTAACCACCAAAATCGACGTCCGGAGGATCATCTGGATTACGGCGTAAATATCCAAGGTATTGCATCAGTACAAACGCACGGTTGAATTCAGCCAGCTCGAAATCGTGGTTCTCAGCGACCCGTCTCAATGCGCGCGCCCGGGCCGCGGTGTCAGCCGTGTTGCCCGAGTCGCCAAACTCATTGATCGCTGCCGCTAGATCCGTAGGGGATGGGGTTATTTCCGCATTCGCGAATAACGAATTCACAAACGCCGTCGGGGTGAGACTGGTTGGATATTTAGTCGTGAACCGGTTTCGCGTGACGAAATCTATGAAGAACGCCTTCTTATTGTCCTCAAGTTGTTGTTCCCAACCGGGGGTGCCAACGATCACGTTCTGCCCGATCTGTTGAGTGTCGGGTAGAAACTCATTCAACCTCAGTGGAACCGGCGTGTTGGGAATGAGTCCATACGCAGCCTTGTAAGTGCGATAGACCAAATAGCCCGTCTCCTTAAATTCAATAGATAGATAGAACGCCGCTGAAACATTGATGCGTTTGACCTCCACACATGCTGCATCGTCGCCGCATTGGAGAATCTCATTCTTCCAAAATGCCAGACCAAAAGCATCGGGCTGACGATTGAGAAAGTCAACATAATGCTGTCTAACGAAGAAGTCCACGTCGTCAATCAGATTGCATGGGTGAAGAGGCGAAGTACTATTCCTTGGCGTTGGTGTACCAGTGGCAAAATCGCTCACATTGTTGTCATTGTCCGTGCAGCCCTCGGACTTTCTTAGCGCCGCGGTCGTATTGTTCAATGTGAGAATAGGCGCGGCGCCTTCAAAGCAGTTTGCGCCATTTCCAAAGCCAACGAAGTCAGCGATTCCTGAGTTAGGAAGAGGACAGGTCGTGCCCATAGGAACACTCGAATTTGGTTTGATCAGCATGACCTTTCCAGAGGTTCCCAGCGTCAGACCCGTTGCGGAAAATTCTGGTTGAAGCGGAGCGCCATTTGGACCAGTTGTTCCGATCTGTACTAACAGATACTGCCCCGGTAGAACCGGAATCGAGCGAGTACTTACAAATGCAATCGCGGTGTTGAATGTACCTGACTCGGAAGTAACGCGTAAGGACCACTGATTCAGATCTACTGTAGTAATGCCTCGATTAAATAGTTCTACAAAACTGGCGTTGTGGGTAGCACCCGGCGTTCCTCCACCACCGTAGACCTGACTAATCACCATCAACGGTGATGGACTCGGTGATGGCGTTGGAGTCGGAGTTGGAGTGGGAGTCGGCGTTCCTGAAAGTGGTTGCCATGCCAACTGATTTTCCTGTCGTGAGCTCGTTGTGATGCGGGTGGGATTACTGCCGTCAGGGTTCATCTGAAAAATCTCCTGGTTACCCATTGGCGTGTCTCGAAAACTGAGGAAAGCAATCCGATTTCCGTCGGGCGACCAAACTGGATCAAAGTCGGACGAGCTGTTGTTGGTTAAGTTAACCGGATTAGTTCCATCCGCATTCATCACATAGATCTCGCCATTGCCGTCGCGATTAGTACCGAAAGTGATTTTGCTGCTGTCTGGAGACCAAGACGGATTGGTATCGGCAAAATTGTTGTTGGTTAACCTCACTATGTTACTGCCGTCGGCATTCATTACATAGATTTCAAATCCTTTGGTTATGTCACCCGATATTCCGGGGAAATCGCGCGTGCTAACCCACGCGATCTTCGTACCGTCGGGTGACCACACGGGGTTAAAAGCAAAGGCCGAGTCATTTGTCAGAATTACCCGGTTAGTTCCATCAGCATTCATAGTCGCAATTTCTGGTTTGTTGGTGCCCTCCTGGTGAGTGAAAGCTATCCTGCTGCCGTCGGGCGACCACGATGGAAAATCGTCACCGGAGCTGTTCGGAATCTTTTGGAGACCACTGCCATCAGGATTCATTGTGTGAATCGCGCGCGGAGATCCCGGTGGAAAATTGCGGGCAAAAGCGATCTTGGTTCCATCAGTCTTCCAGGCCGGTGACGTATTGACTGCGCCACCTGCACCGTCGATAACCGTCATCTCACCACTGCCGTCAGGGTTAATGGTAAACATCGTCTGTCCGTCCATGAATGCGATTTTCCCGTTGACGGCCGCGGCATGCGTCAACGCCGGAGGAATCAGCAAACATAGGATCGCAACTATTGCGATGATCAGAAGGGCA
>DATBSH010000005.1:0-14687 GCA_036559885.1 Pyrinomonadaceae bacterium | reverse complement strand
ATCTAGCTCGAGGCAGGAGTGTTTTGGTTCGTGTTGGTTAGTGTGACTTCGTGGATCGTCTTTAGTTTTCTGGACAAAAGGAACGATCCACGAAGTCACACGAACTAGAC
The DNA here is from genome assembly GCA_036559885.1 of Pyrinomonadaceae bacterium. Classification (GTDB taxonomy): domain Bacteria; phylum Acidobacteriota; class Blastocatellia; order Pyrinomonadales; family Pyrinomonadaceae; genus PSRF01. Next base: position 14,577 of record DATBSH010000005.1, on the reverse strand, counting down.
ACGAAACTCGTTACCACACAAATCGACTTTTGAGGCAAATGCTTACAAAAATTGGTCGGAGTACGCTCAATTGGGATATATTGGCGCGCTATGAGAAGACTCCTCTTCTTATTCCTCTTTTCGCTCAGTATTTCTGCAGTTGCTGTCTCCCAATCCGGTAGGCGAATCAGCCCGACGACCGCAGCTCCAACTGCACCTGTTCAGCCATCGCTCAATCCAGAACCAGAAGCCACTACTGCCAGACCCAATCCGGCAGCTCTGTCGTTCTTGCCGGAAAAACTCCTCGAACATCATATTAGAACGCTAGACAACACTAGCTTCCGATTTGCGGATTTCCAGGGCAAGGTGATCGTGATCAATATCTGGGCGTCGTGGTGCGGGCCCTGTCGGATGGAAGTCCCGGACTATGAAAAAGTGCGCAAAGAATATTCGAACCGCGATGTGGAGTTCATTGGGTTAACACCGGAGGATCCCGGTGCTGGGACACAAAGAATAACCAAATTCGTTCGAGAAACGGGTTTCGGGTTTTTACTCGGCTGGGCTGATCGTGAAACTGCACAGATCCTGATGAACGGAAATCACTCCATACCTCAAACACTGGTAATAAACCGAAGTGGAAGCGTCGTCAATCATTGGTCGGGATACTCCCGGCGACAAAGTGGCGATCGTCTCAGAGAAGCAATCGAAAACGCCTTGAAGTAGCTCCGAATTCTAGTCAAAAACACAAACCTCAGATAGACTTGGCGCCACCCTCGCAACAGTCCTGAAGTCCTTGCCGCGCGTTTCGACTTCGCGCTGCTTCTGAAAACCAAACAACGAGATCACCATGCCGATAATTGTCTGCCGACCGAAGAGTCTTCCTTTCGACAAGCTCGTCCGCGCAGAGCGACGGGCCCTCGAGATCAACCCTGAAAACGCGATCGAGCGACGCACCGTTGCGCGTACGCCGATCGGCCGGCGCGGCGGGCCACGTCGCATCGCTGTCGTCATTGCGCGAAAGTGGCCAGCCGCCGGTGTGCGGTTGAGTGTCTCGTTCCTCGACAATCCGTCGGCTGCACTCCGCTCTCGCATTATCAGTCACATGAATGCGTGGGCAGAGCACTCAAACGTTGTGTTTACGGAGACACAGGGTGTTGGAAAAGTTCGCATCGCTCGACTCGACTCTCCACCTGACATGGCCGGTTACTGGTCCTATATAGGGACCGAGATCCTGGAAGCAGAGGAAGACGAGCCGACGCTCAATCTCGAAGGCTTCACCATGAAAGTGTCTGACGCGGAGTTTCGCCGCGTGGTTCGTCATGAAGCTGGCCACACTCTTGGATTCGATCACGAACACATGCGCAGTGAAATAGTGAAAGGGATTGACCGCAACAAAGCCTTTGCCTACTTCGATCGCACAGAAGGTTGGACCAGGGAGGAGGTGGAAGAACAAGTTCTCACGCCACTGGCAAAGAAGTCGATCATGGGAACAAAGGAAGCCGATCCACTTTCGATCATGTGTTATCAGCTGCCGGCATCGATAATGAAGGACCACAAGGCGGTCAAAGGCGGCGTCGACATTAACGCGAACGACTTTGCATTTGCGAAATCGCTATATCCCAAGCCCGAGCATCAGGCGGCAAAACCGTCAACAGCTGTGACTGAACCGCGATCGCTCCAGCTTGCGGCGCCCTTTGACGACTCCACCGAGACATTCGAAATAGTAGTTATGGACCAGTTTAATTCGGGCACTCACGCGGGAGGTGCCATGCCGCGATCGTCGCCTAAGTTTGCCCAGGTGTTTGCTGCATACGGCGGCGCGCGAGTCACATCAGTCATGCAACTCCGCGCTGACAAAGGCGAACAGAAAACACGATTTGGACAAATCATCCGGGTGCATGAGCGAATCAAGGCGTACACAAATCAGGAACAAGGGTCACTACCGAACGACAAGGAAATGATTGCCTTCGGAGGGCAACTGTTCGACACCTTGTTTCAGGGCGACGTACGACGCCTGTATGACGAAGCGCGTACTCGAGAACGACGGCGTCTCGACCTGGTGCTCACCTCAATGATTCCGTGGATTGCTGAGAAGCCCTGGGAGTTTGCCTACGACCACGGGCGTCAAAGCTTCCTCGCAACCGAGGAGATTCACTTCGTCCGAAACGTGCTGACAAACGTTCCGGCCGATCAGATCGGTCGTTCAGATGGGCCGTTGCGAATCCTTGTAGTCTCCGCACAGCCGGTCGGATTTGGACGGTTATCGATCGAACAAGAGCTCGCCGTGATTCAGCGTGGGTTCGAGCCGCTTGCTGATGCAGGACTCGTCGAGATCGATTCCCTTGCCCGTGCGACGCCCTCGATGATCCACAATCGGCTTACATCGAAAAAGTATCAAGTGGTGCATTTCATCGGTCACGGTGTTTACGACGATAAGCGTGGCGAGGGTTGCTTGATGTTCGTAAATGAAGACGGGACCGAATATCCACTAGGTGAACGATCGGTGCGCGAAATCTTTTGCGGGCGCAGTCTGAGTCTCGTTTTTCTGAACTCCTGCGAAAGCGGTCGCGGAGGACGCGCCGACTTTAACAAGGGCGTGGCCCAATCGCTGGTTGCGCGTGGATTACCTGCTCTCGTCGCGAACCAGTACAGTGTGCTTGATTCATCGGCAACGTCGTTCGCGCAAAACTTTTACGCATCTCTTGCACAGGGCATGTCGCTCGGTCACGCAGCTCGCGAGGCCCGCATCGCGGTGAATTACTTATTGCATGGAGAACCAATCGACTGGGCAGTGCCTGTTCTCTATGCTCGGGATCCCAATTTGACTCTCTGCACTCCACCGAAGACACCGATGAAGACGCCAACCACGGGTGTTCGCGCGTCCGCCCGACGTTCGACGATCGCCCATGCGGTGCGGATCGGCATGTGGGACATGGACAATGTTTTTCCGTCGCTGGACAAGACTGCAGCAGCAATGAATCGCGTTCAAAGTATCTTCGGCTTCGAACTCGTAGATCTCTCAGTACCCCTCGGAGTCTGGGATTTAAATGCGAAGAAAGGGAGAAGGTATCTGTGGGCCGAACGTCTCGCTGACAGGCTGCAACGGATGCCAATGGAGCTCGGAGTCGAGGTGCTCGCCTGCGTAACAAGACATTGGATGCGCGATGACAACTGGCTCAACCTTTATGGATGGTGGCCCGATGGCCGTAAACCCCCGATCATAATCTTCTCAGTTGCAGGGTTTGAGAAATTGCAACCCGAAGGTCCCGAAACCGATCGCGCAATAGCAAATGCGACAGTGACTGGTCTAGCCGGGTTCTATGGAGATTTGGAGTCGCACACTCGCTCCAAGGATTGTCCTCTTTGGTTCAACGAGGGTAGAAGGCTTGAACATCTGATCGGACAACAAAAATTCGATGCGAGCTGTCGCAAAAAACTGAAGCCTAAGCTGGGTACCAAATTCGACGCCCTTGAAAAGTTACTGCGGACATTCTCATGACCTGTAGCAGGTGGGGCAGTAGCCCGGCGATGCTCGCTGCAGTAAGCGCCCGGCCTGAATTTGCGCATGTGCATTACCTGGATCTACGTGGCACCTTGAAGCACGATGGGACGTACAAGAAACATTGGGCCAACGAACTGCATCCCAACGCGACCGGCTTTGATCTGGTGACGCAAAAGTTCGCGAATCTAATCAATCGGGTTTAATTGGCGGCAGTCACTCCTGAGATCCAATCGCCGGCGTAGCTTCCAGTCGGGCCAAGCCGCTGCTGCCGATTGTCGCGGAATGAACCGAAGATGGTGCGACCGTCTTCAGTCGATGAATTCTTGATATCAACATCTGAAGATCATCGTGCGTGAGGATCGGCAAGTCCCTTGGCACAAGCGGAAGTGTGAGTGAATCGCAGAACGTTAAGAATTGTCTTTTGGCCATTGCGGTATTGGTCTCAAGTGAAGACAGATATAAGAAATCACTCTTGGCTAACGCGTTTCTCGCAGACGGTTTGATCTTGCCGCCTTCGGCACGGGCACACATGATCGCCAAATCAGCTCCGACATATTCAAGAAAGCTATTTCCCTCAACGATCACACCGTCGGCTTCAACGCGACTGAGAGCTGCAGCAATTCCCTGCGCCACCTGATCGTCTTTAACGATTACCCAATGCACGTTTGTCGCTCCCGCATCCCAAAAGCGGCCCGTGTCTTTTCCAATTTGATAGTTGGCTTCGCGGCCTGAACGGACAACGGGTTCTTCGCGCAGCAAGTCACTGACGCAACAGCCGGCAGGATCTCTGCCACACGAACGATAGTGACCGCGAGTGAGCTTGATTGCTTCCCAACCGCTTACCTGTCGTAGTAGTTCGCACACGAGTGTGGTCTTACCGACGTTCGATGAAAAACCGCTGACTGCGATTATGAAGGGTGAGTGTTTCACTACGAAATTACTTTCTGCTCGCTGCCGCGACGCTCCGAGTTGGATCAGCATCAGCCCAGCTAACGTCCGCTGTTGGGCCATAAATTGATGGCACGCTTTTATTGAGTAAGCGCAGATAGATCCCTAGTTGCGCACGGTGGTGCGCGGTGTGCAGCACGCGCCGCCAAAAAATCCAAATCCGTTCCCGTTCTACATCGAAGAACGGAACGGTTGTTAACCACCACTGCTCGTCTTTCTCAGCCAGCAGGTTCAGGCGCGAACGAGACAATTCAACCATGCGATTGGCGTAAATCTCGGGCGTTCGCTTTTCCGGCAAGACTTCATCTGCAGGTACTTCGGGCAGTCCCAGAAACTCACCAAAGAATCTGCGTTGGGAGAGTAATTCATGTTCGATTATCTGCGATACGGTGCTTGACCGCGGGTGAGGCTTGAACGGGAGATCGTTTGTTGTGAAAGACAACCAGATGCAATTCAACTTATTGATTTCGCTCGTGTACGTTTTCAACAAATGTTGAAAAATGCGATTCGAAGTACGTGGTACTTCATGTTCTTTGATTGCAATTGGTTCGTATTTCATAAAAGTTAAGATCAAAACGTAAAGATCGCGGCAAACTCGGAGCGAATGTTGTGCGTGGTGTAGCTCGGGATTCCGCGAAACAATGGCAATAATCCGGTCCGAGCATCGGCGCGCGTGCGGTAGTACCCTTGTTCGTAACCAAAGGTCACCCATTGATTCCATTTGTACTGAATGTTCCCCGAAAAGAGATCGCTGCGACCGCCACGCCCGCCGAAGCGTCGCGCGTCACGAGCAAATGCCTGATCGCCTCCGTAGTATAGATAAGCGGTCCATCCCGCATTTCTTCCCTTTGGATCGGCGTCGAAGATTCGTGATAACGGAAAGCCGACTTGAATGAAACCGCCTTGGCCTCGTACTGGACGTTGCGGGGCAACAGTCGGAACGCCGTTAAGCAATCCAAATACAACAGTCGACGCGCCATCGATTGATGTGGCTACTGCCGTACTGGACAGCCCCGCAGTGTCATTGAAATTCGAGAGGAGTTGGCCTGCCAGGAAGAAACGCAGATCCGAGCCACCGTAGTATTTTCCAACCACCGTCACGAAGTGTGTAGGCAGTTGAACCTCCGCTGAATAGCCATCGCTGTCGCTGCTCACGTCCGCGCCACTGGGAAACGCAGCTTTGAATGTCGACGGCACATTTGCCGCGGTAACGATTGCCGTACGTCGCGCATGCTCAAAACTAACGATGAATTCAGCCGGGGCTACGTTCTCAGCTTTATCGAGTTGCCAATGGAATACTGCCCGTCCCTGAATCCCCGGCTGCTGTGAATCGGCTCCTTGCCGCTCGCCAAAAGCTAGTTGGTTCGCCACATCTGCGGGTAAATTCCCGAACGCAGGCAGTACGATGGCAAATTCAGGACTGAAGCTGAAATTGCGCGAGCCGCCGAATTTATGATTGAAACCAAATCGCGCCTGCGGAATTCGGGTGTATGCCGCGCCGTAGCCAATACCGCCGAAGTTTGTGTTCTCGATCATGTTCGGCATGGTCGAGGAAACAAAGGGCGACCAGTCCTGGCCAAAGAGCACGAACGCGCTGTCGTTGTCGTTGAATCGGCGATCGATTCGCACCCAGGCCAGACGCAGCGAAGGCTGGCTGGAACGAATGGAAGTAATATTGCGATTGTTTACCCGGGTGAAATCGCCTTCGAAATCAAACTCGAGCTTACCAGTGATCGTCGTCTTGGGAGCGGGATCGACCCATTCAAAATTCGCGCCAAGGCGCAAGGCACGCGCGCGCAAGTGAAATTCAGGCGAATTTGTTGGCCCGGTATCAGACGCCAGCAGCGGTAAGGGAAAATCGTTGCCTTGCGGCGAAGATGAATCATGAATGATGCTTGCCTTGAAAAAACCGTAGAGTTTAAGCCGCGCGCCGGTGCCGAGTTTGATATCCGGCACTAGCCCTTCACGTTTAGGTACATCAATTCCTAACAACCGCGTCGGCGCGACTGCGGCGATCGCCTTAGGTGGAGTTGGCTGAGGCGCGGCAGGCGGCGAATCCGGTGATGTCGTCTTGTAATCAGCGGTGATCGCCTTCACGGTCGGCCAAGAGGTAGTTGTTCGCACCGCTTCAAACTCAGCCGTTGAAATTACGCCTTTGTCGCGCAGCAAGGCCGCCAGACGATCCCTCTGTTCGGCCGGAGTAGCATTCGTGGTAATCGATTTAGCTTCCGCCGCCGTGAGAACGCCCTTTGATTCCAGAATGCGCACCAACGGATCGCCGGAATCGCTTTGTGCGAGCGCGTTCAGACAAATAAGGGCCAGAACAACTATTATGAAGACCGTACGTAGGGACGAACTCATAAGCAGATCCTTTCTCAAGTGAAAAAGATCGAATAAAAAAAGCTCTGAGGAGACAGATCTAAGGAATTACAACGGTTCGCGTTTGTCTGGTTCTCGCTCGGAACGTGCGATCGCTCGCTCTCGTTCGTCCTGACGCCGTTTCTCTCGCTCGTATCCTTCACGGCGATCGCGACCCGTAGTCGCACGGTACCAAGCTGGATGATGTGTCCATGCCCACTTTTCAGTGACCGTGCCGTCAATCATTGATTGAAATGTGCCCGGTTGGTGAGCGGTACCTTCGTAGATGTGAATGATGAAGCCAGCCAACATCAGCAACGCCGCCAGATCGTGAATCACATAGCTGACTGCGACAATCCAACGCCCAACGAGATTGTCGAACCACATTAGTAAGCCGGTAATCAGAAACAGAACGCCGCTCAACACAATCGCCCAGAAATACAGCTTTTGACCACCATTGAAGAATCCGACTTCCTCCGGTTCCATTGTTTCTTCATTGGTCGCGTAAGAACGAATCTTCTTCACCCAACGTCGATCGGACTTTGTCCACGTCATAGGGGTAACCCAATTGAGAAATTGGAAAAAGAAGAAAAAATCGAACAGCAAACCGAACCACGGATGCAACACGCGTGTGCGAGGCCCACCGCCGAAGAGCGGAGCAACCCAGCGAAATATCCAGGGTGAGTAGATCGCAAATCCCGTTGCGAGCGACAGAATAAAAAAGATGGCGACTGACCAATGGAGAAAACGCGTATAAACCGGATGACGCAACAATTCGCCCCGACGAATTCGCGTCGTACCAAGCTTCGCAAATTTTCCCCGTGCTCGTTCGTCGAAGTTTTTTGCGGTCGCGCTCATGGCGTCTCCCTTCTGCCAGCTTCAATTTCTTCGCGCGGGCCAGTTTTTTCTATTGGCGGCTCGGGCTGTGGCAACTTTGGACCGTAGAGAATGCGATGGAAAAACACGGCGCCAATGCCCAGCAGTCCCATCCATAATCCAACCGGCTTGGCTAACCATTTCCAGTAGGTGTAGCTCGGCGGAATGATGGGATTCGCCGGTAAGCCATATCGTTCGGGTCGTTTAATGTCATGCAAGACATAAATGACATGTGTGCCACTGATGGAAGGAGGATCGTAGACGCCCGCATCGGCGAAACCTGATTCTTCGCGCAACTGCTTCGCCCGTAACCCTGCGATTTGCACCATGTCGGATTTGGTTCCAAACTTCAGACATCCTGTAGGACAAGCCTTGATGCAGGCAGGCTCTAAACCCTGACCAACGCGATCCGAACAGAGCGTGCACTTATAAACTTTCTTTGTTTTCGGATGGAACTTTGGGATGTCAAAAGGGCAACCGGAGATGCAGTAACCACAACCAATGCAGTTCTCCTGCTGAAAATCGACTATGCCGTTCTCGTATTTGATGATTGCGCCATCTGCCGGGCAGGCACGCAGACAACCTGGATCTTCGCAGTGCATGCACTGGTCTTTGCGGAGCAGCCACATCAAATTGCCGTCGCGCTCGTCTTCAGCGAACTTAATCAGGTTGTAGTAGTTCCATTCAGTCGTCGGCATCGTCTGGTAAGTATCGTTGAAGGTCGTTTCACGAAAAGGATGATCGTTCCATTCAACACAGGCGACTTCACAGGCTTTGCATCCGATGCAGGTACTGACGTCGATGTACTTACAGACTTGTTCTTCACGGCGTGTACCTTGCCCGGGCACAGGTCCGGGATGAGCCGAGATCTCTTGAATCTGAAATGTGCGCGGATTACTCATTTCAAGCCCTTTCGATCTTCACCAGAAATCCTTTGAACTCGGGCGTGTAGGCATTCGGATCAATAGCAGCCGGTGAGAGTTGATTCGCGGGCATCAGCGAAGTTTTGCCTTCATCCTCTGCAATCCCGCGATAGCCCCAGTGAATAGGAATGCCGATCTGATATGTCTTCTTGCCATCGATCATCATTGGCTTGATTCGTTTGGTAACCAGGGCCTTGGCAATATATTCGCCGCGAGCGCTTGTTACCTTCACTTTCTCGCCGCCCGTTATTCCCATCTCGTTCGCTAGTTGTGCGGGAACTTCAACGAACGGTTCCGGTACCAGCTGCACATTCATCGGGTTGTTTTTAGTCCAGTAGTGATAGTGCTCAGTCAGGCGATAAGTTGTGCACACAACATTGAATCCCTGATCGACGGTACCAAGTTTGTCCATGTCGGATTTGAATTTCTTCGCAACTGGATTATTCGATTGTTGCGGATGTAATGGATTCGCGATGGGGCTTTCGACCGGCTCGTAATGTTCGGGGAACGGACCATCAGCAAAGGCAGCCAATGGCGCGAAGATCCGTCCGACGCCTTCCGGATTCATGATGAATGGGCCCATGTGATCCGAGGGTTTTGAATCAACTTTAAAGTCGGGCACATCGTTCCCAACCCATTTCTGTTGCGCCTCACTCCACCACACTTGTCGGCGTTCCAAATCCCACGGCTTGCCCGACAAATCACATGAAGCGCGGTTGTACATCACCCGCCGATTCGCGGGCCATGACCAAGCCCAGTTCTGATAGATACCGAGTCCCGAAGGATCGTCTGTGCCGCGTCGCTGCATCTGAGCGCCCGCTTCAGTCCACGAACCGGAATACAACCAATTGCCACACGCCGTCGTGCCATCATCCTTCAACCATGCGAAGCCCGGAAGTTGCTGACCGGCTTTGATTGTGACCCCCGGTTGATTGGGATCAGTTAAATCCGCCAGAGCTCTGCCATTGATCTCTTTTGCAACTTCCGCCAGCGAAGGATTCTCTGGAGTTGTGTAAGACCAACTGAGATTGACAATTGGATCCGGAAACTTCCCTCCCTCCTTCTGATAAAGTTCTTTAACTTTTAGGAAGATGCGAGCCAATATCTCTTGATCAACCTTCGCGTCGCCGGGAGGCGGCAAAGCGACATATTTCCATTGCAACCAACGGGCAGAGTTCACGAAGGTGCCATCCTTCTCCGCAAACCCGGCACCTGGCAGACGATAGACGGTCGTATTGATCTGCTTCATCTGATCCTTGGTCGTGCCGGGAGCATTCCAGAATTCCGCTGTCTCTTCAGGGTAGAGATCACACACCACCAAAAAATCAGCTTTCTTCAATGCTTCAATGTTCTTACGCGAGTTCGGCCCAATCGCCACGCCGTTCATGCCGAAGGCAAACAGACCCTTGACCTTGCCCTGGTACATCTCGTCCCACATCTCGGTCCAGGAGAACTTGCGATCAATCTTAGGCAGATACTGATAGTTGAAATCGTTCTCTTTCTTGGCTGAATCGCCGTAAAGCGACTTCAAGAACGACACCATGAATTTCGGTGTGTTAGACCAGTAGTTATATGAATCCCATTCGTTGGGTTTCGAAGGAGTTGGCGTGGTCCGTTTCAAAAAGGCTGCTAGATCGGTATCGGTTGGTTGCGGAATCTTCAGATAGCCTGGGAAGATGTCAAACACGCCGCCCATGTCGGTCGCGCCTTGAATGTTCGAGTGACCGCGCAAGGCGTTAACGCCCCCACCGGCTCGGCCGACATTTCCTAGCAATAACTGAAGAATCGCGGCTGTGCGAATTATCTGAGTGCCAAAGGTGTGTTGAGTCCAGCCGACGGCATAGATAATCGTTCCTGCCTTCTTCATGTTTCCGTCTTTGCGAATTGACGTGAAGAGATCAGCAGCTTTGACGAATTGATCTCTGGGAATGCCGGTAATGCGCTCTACCATTTCCGGCGTGTAGCGGGAGTACTGTTGTTTCAACAGTTGGAAGACCGATCGCGGATGTTGCAGCGATAAGTCGTAAGCCACGTTTGGCGGAAGCATGGGTGGCGGCTTCTGTCCGCCCTGGCCCGAAGCTCCCGGACCGCCCGCAGCTTGATGGCCCTGCCCCATTGCGTCGCCACCCTTCCGTGGTGTCGAAGGAGTCGATGTAACTTTATCGGACTTGCGTTCGAAACTTCGCGCCGGCTCTTCACCAGTTTTCTTCTGATCGCCGGTCGTTTCACTTGAGGTTTTGCTTGCGGTCGTCGACGCCTGCGTAGCAGATGCCGCTGCTATTGCCGTATTTGCCGTGGCTGGCCCAACGTTGCCACCCTGTTCGTAGTTCCACGTCTCCTTGTTATAAGTCTGCCCGTCGAAACCGGAAAACAAGCCATCGTCAGGAAGTTTGAATCCGTCCTTAACTATGAAGGCTGCATTCGTGTAGTTGATGAGGTAGTCTTTCGCAATCCGATTGTTTTGAATCGCGTAGTTAACGAGACCACCAAGGAAAGCGATGTCCGTTCCCGCACGAATCTGGAGGAACAGATCTGCCTGCGTTGCAGTGCGTGTAAATCGTGGATCGACCACGATCATCTTTGCGTTACGATGCAGCTTTGCCTCGACCGGCCATTTGAAGCCGCACGGGTGGTTCTCAGCCGGATTGCCACCCATAATCAACATCATGTCGGTGTTCTTGATGTCGATCCAGCCGTTCGTCATCGCGCCGCGTCCGAAGGTGGGCCCCAAACTGGAGACCGTCGGACCGTGTCAAACCCGGGCCTGCGTTTCGAAATAGCAGACCCCCATGCTGCGCATGGTTTTTACGGCGAGAAAGTTCAGTTCATTTGTGTCAGTGCAGCCGCCGATCCAGCCGATCGTCTCCAGCCGATTGACGGTGTTGCCACCTTTGTCCTTTTCTATAAACGTGGCATCACGCGTCTTCTTGGTCCAGTCGGCGATCTCGTTGATTGCCTTATCCCAGGAGATGTCCTCCCAGTGGTCAGAACCCGGACGTCGCACTTCCGGTTTGACGAGACGACGATCATTAACGATGTCCTGCTCTAGCGAAGCGCCTTTCGGACACAACGTGCCGCGATTAATCGGATGATCTGGATCGCCTTCGACGTGGACAACTTGCGGAATCGCATTCTTCGCTTTGTCGCCCAGCGTGTGAATAATCACGCCACAGCTAACTGAGCAGTACGGACAAGTGCTCCGCGTCTCGGTGGTGCGCGCGATCTTCAGACCTTGCGTCTGCGCATACACAGGAGCCAGACTAAAACCGAATACACTGACACCTGCTCCTCCAATCAAGGTAGTTTTGATGAAGGTGCGTCTTGAGACTTCCATATAAAGCCTCCAGTTAAAAAAGTAAGAAGTTAGGAGTGAAGTAAAAGTTAAGGGGGCCATTGATACTAAGCAGAGGTACAAACCTTTTATGCGCGAAGCTTCCTGGAGGGTGCACTCGGGTCGGTGTAAAGGCCGCTGCGCGATAAAGTCGTTACGTTCTCAGGGCATGGGGTAAGCCGACGGTACCATGTAGGACTTCTGTGTAGTAATCGTGTCTCGAAATTTACTTTTCTTTTACGGCCAATGAGCGGGTGTACGCAAGCGTACAGATTAGAGGCCGACCAGATTCAATTCGATCTTTGTGTAACCATGCTCGTGCGCCCAAAGGTCCAGAGGTGCGCCATACATTTCGTCCACCAGCGGCGCGGCGAAACCTACTCGCGTGAGGTCAACGCCTTTGATGTAACGCTTACAAGTATCGCAGGCTTCGATTCGGATGTGATCGAATTCAGGTGAGTGGAAATAACCAAGTTTAGCGGGCCGTTCTTCGCCGCAGCCGGCACACACCACGCGACGAAACTCCCATGAGTGTAAGCACGTGGCGCAAATGAAATCGCGATTGCCGCTTTCGGCTGTGCTTTCCTTGCTCTGAAGAAAACTGACTTGTGGGTTGCCACCGCAAAAAGGGCAGCTCCGCTCGCCTGCTGGCAGCTCACGGTCGACAGGTCGCGCGCCGGTTTCAATTAACCACCGGGCATAAGGTTGCAGGATTGCTTTGGGAAAGAATTGAATATCTGATCGATTACGCCAGTAATCGATCAGCATCTCGCCGATGGCTGTTGGCTCGCTCTTTAGAAGACTCTGTGCCTCTGCAGAAAGTGTTGCCGGACCATGTAAAGCAACTGTCCTAATTAGACTACCCATCACGTTGTCGATTCCCGGTAGGTCATTCTTCAAGTTCCCTGTTGGCAGCCAATTCTTCAGGCTGCGCAGCTTTTCATAAATCTCCTTCTGCGCTCGCAGCAGCCGGCTGTAAAACGCGAGCATCTCATTTGAACCGACCGACTGAGCAGCTAATTCATCCGCCCGCTGAATCTGTTTTTCCCAAAACTCCATCACTTCTTGCCGATCCGATCTTCGGGAACTAATCACGCCCCGAGAATCATATCGCTACGACACCACACTAGGAAAAGACACCACCGGCTAAAAAGCCGGTAGTGTCTAAATATACTGTCAGAATTACCAGTTACCCACATAACCAAAAGGCTTTCTTCTTGCGCGAATGCGCTCCATAACGTACAAACTCACGCGTGGCTGAACTTTCCCCCGGAGCTACGCTGTCTCGTTATCGCATCATTTCCAAAATCGGTGCGGGTGGAATGGGTGAGGTCTATCGGGCGCAAGACACTGAACTTGGCCGCCCAGTGGCTCTAAAATTCCTGTCGGCCGAACACCATCAAAGCCGCCTCAAGCGTTTCATTCAAGAAGCGAAAGCGGCGTCGGCGCTTAATCATCCAAACATCCTCACCGTGTACGAAATTGGTCGCCAAGATGACCTTACATTCATTGCGACTGAATTCGTCGAAGGTGTCACACTGCGCCATCAGCTCATGCTCGAACGGCTGAAGCTGCCTGAGATACTCGACATCGCAATCCAAATTGCTTCCGCTTTAGTTGCTGCGCATGCCGCCGGTATCGTTCATCGCGACATCAAGCCAGACAACATCATGGTGCGCAAGGATGGAATTGTGAAGGTGCTGGACTTCGGTCTTGCCAAGCTAACGGAAAGACGTGAATTGTCCGGATCAGAAGCAACGACTGTTGCACTAGTCAATACCGAACCTGGCGCGGTGCTGGGAACGGCTGCCTACATGTCACCCGAACAGGCCGCTGGACGCGAGGTTGATGCGCGCTCCGATATTTGGAGTCTCGGCGTCGTGCTTTACGAAATGATCGCAGCCCGTGCCCCATTTGAGGGTGCCTCAAAGAGCCACATCATTGTCTCGGTTCTCGACCATGAGCCGCTGCCAATAACTCAATTCGCTCCGGAAGTCCCGCAGTCGCTGGAATGGATTATTGGTGAAGCACTCACAAAAGATCCTGAGGAGCGCTGTCAAACGGCCAAAGAAATGCTTGGCAAGTTGAAGCGGCTGAAGCAGAGGATTGAGTCTGGTGCAATGTCACTATCGCCGACTGATGATATCCGGTCAGCACCCCCTCAAGTATCACAAGCGCCGGCGACCGATCCGAATCTAATTTCACTTTCAGCGCAACGGACCACACAGCAAGACGTTGTGGTTAGTAGATCGACCGTGCCCTCGCATGAGCTCCCGACCACAGCAGCAGTCTCAAGTGTTGGTTCAGCAGGGTCTCCGATACAGCAACGTAAGAGGGCTATCGCTCTCGCGCTTGGCGTTATCGTTCTTAGTGCGATTGCCTTCGCCCTCTACAAACTGATGCCTCAGAGCAAACCGTTTGGTCCAACTCAGATGAGCGCGCTAACAACAAGTGGGAAGATCATTGACGAGGACATAAACGGTCAACTCTCGATTTCTCCGGATGGCAAGTACGTCGTTTGCGCGGCGAACAACCTCAAACAGCAACCCAGCTTGTGGCTCCGGCAAGTATCGACGAGCAGTCTGGTGCGGATCGTTCCGCCAGAGAACGGCGCCTACATAGGCACGACCTTCTCGCCTGACGGCGAAATGATCTACTTC
>DATBSH010000004.1:0-13418 GCA_036559885.1 Pyrinomonadaceae bacterium | reverse complement strand
GAAATCGGTCGCTTCGCTCCCGTTCTTTAGTTGAATTCTTAATTGTAAGCTTTCGAGGGTTCTTAATTTCTAAGTTGTCGAGTCCAAAACGGCTCATTTGAATTAAACGGCGAGCGCGAAACTATAGAAAAAAATTGACCTGAGACATAAGCACAAGTAAACTTCCGCTCAAACATACGGGCGACAAGGAAGTTGTTAGTTTGGAAGGAGCACACTTCTAATGACAACAACAAAACGAAGAGTGAAGGCAACCGTTGCGGCGTTGCTTATCTATTCGACTTTGCAGCTCGCTGGACAGGCCGCGTTCGCCGGTGGCGCGTCAAGCGTGGCGTCTGTTTCGGTACCACAACAGCTGGTCGGCCGTCTCAGTACACGAGACAATAAACCAGTTATGGTGAACGGACTCAGCGCCGCTACCGGCGCTTCAGTCGCAAGTGGTGCCACGATTGAAACCAAAGCAGAGGAATCCGCTTCTGTTAATGTTGGCCCACTCGGCCGGCTCGACATTTCACCTAATACTAAGGTGGTTTTGACGTTTGGGCCTGGCGAACTAAAAGCGCTCGTGAACTTTGGCTGCGTGAAACTGACGGCACTTAAGAATATCCGCGGTGAGGTCGCCACCGAGCAGGGAACGGTAGGTACGACGGATCCAGCTACCGGAGGAGTAATTGAGAATTGCAAACCTGGCACCACGCCAGCCGTAGTTGGCCAAGGCGGTGGTGGTGTTCTCTTCGGGCTGGATCTTCCTCAGACCATAGCCGTTCTCACAGGAGGCGGTCTTGCGGCCCTTACACCCCTGTTTTTCCAGGAGAATCCAAGCAAAACATAGTCAATACTGAAAGAGTGTAGTGGGGCGCGCTCCAGCCAGGTGACGTTGGAGCGCGCTTTCGCTTTTCAGTCAAAGCAAATTTCCGTGTCTGAGACCAGGGCTTCAATAATTCGTTTCGCCGTGGCAACGGCAGTCATCGCAGCGTGTCTGGTTTCGATGAACTATGCGGCGAGTTTCGGTCTATCCAAAATTCTCGGACGGGGTTCGGTCTACACGAACTCTCTTCCGGCCGCGGATAACGCTGTGGCACTCACTCCCGCAGATCCCGAAGCTCATCAGGCTCGCGCCATATTGCTAGGTAGGACTGGGCGCACGGCCGAGGCTGTGCGAGAAATGGAAATAGCCGTTAGTTTGAGGCCACAAGATGATTATCTCTGGTTGGAAGTTGGTAATTTGCGTGACGATAACCGTGATCAGGCATCCGCACTTGCAGCTTTCGACAATGCGGTGAGACTCGCGCCCCATTATGGTCACACTCACTGGCAGCGTGGAAATTTGCTCGTGCGTCTGGGGCGATACGAAGAGGCATTTGCTGAACTCAGGATGGCTGCTTCGTATAATCGCGAGTTCCTGCCGAGCCTAATCGACTTGGCCTGGGGGATTTCGCGGGGAGAGCCAAAAACCACAGAGCGCCTGGTGCAATTCAATGACGAGAAAACCCGACTCGCCTTGGCCCGCTTTTATGCTCTGCATGGAAAAGGTGCAGAGGCCCTCGATCAGCTTCACGAACTTCGCACGATTGGGGAAGACGCACGTGCTGATTTGGTTCGGTCGCTCATCCAGACCAAGGCATATGCCGCGGCTTTTGAGCTGTGGAAGAACAGTGCTGGTAATTCGACGCCAAAATTCTCGATTCAAAATAGTAGTTTCGAACAGGATCTGACTTTCGACGATGTCGGCTTTGGATGGCAACTGCTGAGACACGATCAGGTAAAACCCGCACTTGATGTCAACAATTCGCATGAGGGCGCGCGCAGTTTGCGAATAACGTTCGAAGGATACGACAATCCAGCGGTAGTGCTTTCGCAGTTATTGCTCGTTATGCCACAACGGTCATATCGAGTTTCGGCGTGGGCAAGAACGAAAGATCTAGTCACGGGAGGTTTACCAATTCTCGCCGTTGTTGACGCGAATGGCGGAGAGATCTTGGGAACCTCAAGTGCGTTCCAGACGCGCGATAGCAATTGGACGAACGTGAGTTTCGAGTTTAAAGCACCAACCGCATCGAATGCTGTTTATATTCGCCTCCAAAGGCAATCGTGCAGTTCCTCACCCTGTCCGATATTTGGGCATGTCTGGTTGGATGCGTTCGAACTTCAGGAATTAACGGCCAAGTAAATGACCGCGGAGCCTCTAATACTTGCAGTAGAAACAGCCACATTAGGTGGGAGCATTTCATTGAACAGCGGGGACAAGGTGGTCGCGTCGCTCCAGGGCGATGACAGTGTCTCGCATTCCAACACGTTACTGCGTGATATAGAAACTGTTCTAAAGGACGCCAGCAGTTCGCTGAATGCCGTGGATGTTTTTGCAGTTGCCATAGGACCCGGAAGCTTTACGGGACTGCGAATAGGCATCGCTACGGTTAAAGGGTTAGCGTTTACTCTTGACCGACCATGCGTCGGAATTCCAACACTGGAAGCTATCGCTCATTCCGCCGGAATCTGCGACAGAACAGTCGCGGTGCTGCCTGCCGGTCGTGGGGAGGTATTCGTACAGATGTTTGAGGTCTCTGCTGATAACATAACACCGTTGGACACAGCGACTCATATCTCGCCTGCAACGATGTTGCAAGAATATTCTTCCTTCGATTCGATTTGTTGGTGTGGGGATGGAGCGCGTGTGCATAGAGATGAAATCCGGCGATGTGCGGAACAGAATGCGAAGCAACTCAGCACAGGAGCTGACTACAGCGGTTGGAGAGTGATGTCGCACACGCCTAATCTAGCTCAGCACGTCGCCGCACTTGCTTCTCGAAGAATCGCGAAACACGAGCTTCAGAGTGCCCAACACATCAGGGCACTTTATGTGCGACCTTCTGACGCAGAGTTAAAAACGCAAGGCAAGTAATAACGTGAACGCACTGACCGCTGAAATAACAATTGTTCCCATGACCGAGCACGACTTGCTTGAAGTAGTCGAGATAGAAGAGCAGTCAGGGCTTAGCCGCTGGGGTTGGTCGGCATATTATGCGGAGTTGCAAGGACACAACAGGAGCTTGATGCTCATCGCCCGTCCGAAGACGTCGGGAGCTGACAGCTCTCAGGTGGCCGGTTACATCGCGGCAAGAGCATCGGCCGGAGAGTTACATATCAACAATGTCGCGGTCAGAGAAACATGGCGGTGTAATGGGATTGGCCGTTTATTGCTGTCCCGAGCGCTCGCTGAGGGTAAGCGATTAGGGGCTTCTTCGGCCTTTCTGGAGGTGCGGAGTGGAAATTTGGCGGCACAGTCCCTTTATCAAAAATGTGGGTTTGTGGCAGTCGCACGCCGGCCGCGGTATTACTCGGATCCGCTGGAAGATGCGGTTGTGATGAGACTGGACATGTGAGAAAGTGTCGCCAAATACCAGCTTGATTTGACAATGTTGTTGGGCTAACATTTTTGCCGTGCGAAACATTTCTAGTGGAGGTTCTGAGTCGCCTCCGTTCCCAAATTTGCCCACTCCCCAAACTTGAAAGGAGATATGCACCAAAATGGACATCGCAACGACGGATAGTCTTAAAGAAGAGTTGATAAACCGCGATCCGGAATTCAGAGAACTAGCTAAAGAACATCATAAATACGAGGCACGCCTAAGTGAGTTATCAGCTCTCGCCTATCCGAGTGATGAAGAACAGTTGGAGGAGATTACTCTAAAGAAAAAGAAACTTGCTCTAAAAGATCAAATGTACTCAATGATGTTGCAATACCAAAAGACTCAAGGTTTGGATCATTAAACTCGGAGCGCTGATGGAGTGCGCGGAGTACACGGCGCTTCGCCAAGGCGGTGATAATCACCGCACTCCAATGGTAGTTCTCCGGTCTGGAGTTTTGGAAACTGAACAGGGACGTGAACTAAAAGTACACGTCCCTTTTTGCCGAGTAGCACCAAAGAACGACGTCTTGAAAATCGTCCGCGAAAGTATTCCTTTCATAGCTGTACCCGCGTTGCTGGGGATTGCTGTGCTCGTGTTTGGATTTTGGTATCTCACGATCCTGTGCGCCATCATTGCGGGATTCATGGCTTACTTTTTCCGCGATCCTAAGCGCGTGCCGCCTTCCGATCCGAATCTGGTTGTGGCGCCAGCGGACGGGCGAGTAACGCGAGTAGCGCCGACCACTTTCATCGACAACGCGCCCGCAACCCTGGTTAGTATCTTTCTTTCGCCGCTGGATGTTCATATAAATCGCTCTCCGATCGCCGGCCGGGTTCTTGATATCTCTTACACGCCGGGAAAGTTTCTGATGGCGACCAATGAAAAGGCCAGCGCAGTGAATGAGCAGAACGCCTTGATCATTCAGGGAGAGAAAGTGACCGTTGTTTGCAAACAGATCGCCGGAATACTGGCGCGACGAGTAGTCTGCTGGACAAGGAAGGGCGATAATCTAGCCCTCGGAGAAAGGTTTGGAATGATTAAGTTCAGCTCCCGAACCGACGTGATCCTGCCGCAGAACGTGAAAGTAACGGTTAAGGAAGGTAGCCGCGTTTGTGGCGGCGTCACGATCATCGGGCAAATCGCATGAGCACTGCATCTGGCTTGCAATTAGAACCCGAATATCCCAACCCTCAACGACGAGGCGTAAAAAAAGGCGTCTACCTCATCCCCTCACTTTTTACCGCAGCGAACATCGGCATGGGCTTTTTTGCTGTGATGGCATCGCTTCGCGGATTTCAATTGCTCGGCCAGCCGAATCCGGATATCTCGTGGGCGGCTGCATACTTCGACAATGCCGCAAGGGCGATTGGCTGGGCAGTATTGTTCGACATGCTGGATGGTCGCATAGCGCGGCTCACGAAAACGACCACAGAAATCGGCGTTCAGCTGGATTCGATCGCGGATGTTGTGACCTTCGGTTTAGCGCCGGCGGTACTCGCGTACGTGTGGGGTTACGGTGCGAGTCTCACTGAGGGAACACCGGCACATCAGTTCGGTTGGTTTATCTCTTTCATGTACCTGATGTGCGGCGCGTTCAGGCTGGCGCGCTTTAACGTTCAGTCATCGAGACCGCGGATTCTAGCCGAAGGTACTACCAAAGTAGACAAAAAGAGCTTTGTGGGCCTACCGATTCCCGTAGCCGGTGGATTGATCGCAGCGATAGTTCACTTCAGTCCGATTCCGCTTATTAACTTTGGTGCTGAGCGAGCGCGAATCTATTCCGTGCTGTTGATTCTTCTGATGGGTGTGCTCAGCGTGATGATGGTGAGTACGCTGCGTTTTTCCAGTTTCAAAACAGTGGGAACGCGCGTGCGCAGCATGAGAGTGGTCATTTTTGCGTTAGCAGTGGCGATGCTGATTTTCCTCTACTCGCAATATGTGCTGCTCGCGATCGTAATTGCGTATATTCTTCACGGACTTTTGTCACGAGTTGTTGGAGTATTTTCGCGGCGCACGGACACTACGGAATCAAAAGTCGAACCTCACGCAATCCGCCACGATGGTTAAGGACTTTGTTGCGCTGTGGTTGGTGGTGGCGCAAAAGCAAGGAGCGCATGCTCTGTTGTAACGAGTACTGCATCTCCCACGATTATGGGCGCCGCGGAGCTGGTTAATTCCTCGCCTGTCGGTAGCGAATTAACCTGCTTTCCATCTCTCAGAGCGAGCACTACAGCCGTTGAACTCGACAACGGTGTGAATAGCGCGTCTTCTTGAACAGCTAACGGTTTCGAGGGAATTCGACCAGGCAGTTGGCGCTTCCAGAGCATTGCGCCTTTGTTGTTGAGAAGGTATGCGAAATTATCCAGCGATGCTGCTAGAAGACCCTGACTGGTCAATGTAACGGCTTCAACTCCTGCTCCCGTTCTCTTTTTCCACGTCAACCGTCCTTTATCGGCGCTGACCGCGTACACGTAACCATCCCCTGAACCGAAAAAGACGGTATTGTTCAGTACTGCAACAGGGCCGCGGATCGCTCCTTTGGTACGATATCGCCACACCAACCTTCCGGTTGATTCTTCAAGTGCGAGTAAGGTGCCGTCTTCACTACCAAAATAAACTCGGCCACCACTGCTGACAGGATGTCCGTTCAAGGTTGCGCCGAACGGAATCGACCAAAGTACACCGCCAGTACGCTTATCAAATGCATACGCGCGTCCATCGATTCCTCCAGCGAACAACTTACCGCCACTGAGAGCGAGAGAGCCTCTTAATGGTCGCACGAGAGGAGTCATCCATTGCGTTACTCCTCCGTCTCGCCCAAGTGCCCGCAACGCACCTCCGACTTGCTGCGGCGTCTCTGTCGAACTCAACGTTTCGGACGCAACGTAGATCATCGACTCGTCAGCAACCGGCGAGGCTGATAACTCGCCTCCCATTTCCGATCGCCAGTAAAGTTGTCCGTCCTTTGCTTTCAAGGCGACGATGATGCCGCCCGCAAGCGGCAGATAGATTCGTTCACTGTCGAACGCCGGCGTGAGATTAAGAGTGACGTTGGATTCGTACCGCCAACGGATGGTCAAGGGCTGCGACAACAAAATGTCTGGTGCGGTTGACGCTACGGGTTGCGCAGCGAGTAGTAGAAGCGACGTTAACAGAGCAGCCGCGAAGCATCGAAAAAATCTGTTAGAAAAGAGTCTCAACACAGTGAATTACAGAATTCGTCTTAACTAAATTACAACTGACGTTGGCGTTCTCCAAACGGCGAAGTATAATCTGCCACTCTTCATAACGTTTGACACCAAAACAGCTTCAGAGGTTTTCTTGACGAACGTCGGCCAGCACGAAACGGTCATCATTCTCGACTTCGGTTCACAGTATACACAGCTAATCGCCCGGCGCGTTCGCGAGGCCGGAGTTTATTGTGAGATTCTCCCATTCAACACCTCGTTAGATGTCCTAAAGGCCCGCTCTCCAAAGGGCCTGATTCTCTCCGGCGGTCCCTCATCTGTTTATGACGCTTCTGCGCCAAAACCGCATCCGGAGTTGTTACAGTCACTTGATTGCCCCAAGCTCGGTATCTGTTACGGCTTTCAAGTTTTCGCGCGCGAATTAGGCGGAGACGTTACAGCCTCTCCAAATCGCGAGTTTGGTTACGCGCGGTTAAAGGTAGTCGACAAAGAGAGTCGTTTGTTCCGCGGATTACCAAATGAAATGGATGTCTGGATGAGTCACGGGGACCACGTAACAGAGATTCCTGCCGGTTTCCGCGTTACTGCGCTCACGGATGATGCCTTGAACGCGATGGAAGATGAATCGCGAGGGATCTTTGGTGTGCAATTCCATCCGGAGGTTGCGCATACGCCCCTCGGCGCACAGGTACTCCGCAATTTTCTGTTTTCAGTTTGTCGTTGCCACGGTGATTGGTCGCCTGAAGCGGTAATTGAAGATCAGGTACAGCGAATCACTGCACGGGCGGGTAGCAGCGCGCGAGTCGTTACAGGTTTATCGGGCGGTGTCGATTCCACAGTCGCCGCGGCGCTGGTACACAAAGCGATTGGTGATCGTCAGACCTGTCTTTTCGTCGATACCGGTTTGTTGCGCGAAGGCGAGTTTGAGTCGACGCTGACGTTGTTTCAGCAAAGCATGAAGCTGAATATCGTCGGTGTACGGGCGGGAAAGCTGTTTCTTGAAGCACTGCGCGGTGTTGCTGATCCGGAGGAGAAGCGAAAGCGAATCGGTAAAGTATTCATTGACGTCTTCGAAGAGGAGGCACAAAAGCTCGGAAATGTGGAGTTTCTGGTCCAAGGTACTCTCTACCCAGACGTCATCGAATCGGTTTCCGTTAGAGGACCTTCTGCTACCATCAAGAGCCATCACAATGTAGGTGGTTTGCCCGAGAAGATGAAGTTGCGGCTGATCGAGCCGCTGCGAGAGCTCTTTAAGGATGAAGTCAGACTGATCGGAAGGGAATTGGGAGTACCAGAAGAGATACTGGGACGCCACCCGTTTCCTGGTCCCGGTTTAGCCGTGCGAATACTTGGCGACGTAACCGAGGAAAAGATTCGATTACTGCAGGCGGCTGACAGAATCTTTGATGAGGAGTTGCGGCACGCTGAACTCTATCATTCCGTATGGCAGGCATTTCCCGTTTTGCTACCGGTTTCGACTGTTGGCGTAATGGGCGATGAACGCACTTATGAGCGAGTTGTTGCGTTGCGTGCAGTCACAAGTGTGGATGGAATGACAGCAGACTGGGCACGTTTACCGCATGATCTGCTTGCGCGGGTTTCGGCGCGAATGGTTTCGGAGATTCGCGGAGTAAATCGAGTCGTTTACGACATTAGCTCGAAACCTCCGTCGACCATCGAATGGGAATGAAAACAGCTTTCACAGTTTTCCGGCAGAGCGGGCAGTAGTATAGTTGGACTATCTCAAATTCATCATTCTTCGCGCTAACCAATTCCGAGCGCGAACACCTGGGGAATAATGCAGGATCGGCAATTCGT
Organism: Pyrinomonadaceae bacterium; assembly: GCA_036559885.1. GTDB lineage: Bacteria > Acidobacteriota > Blastocatellia > Pyrinomonadales > Pyrinomonadaceae > PSRF01. The sequence goes on along the minus strand of DATBSH010000004.1, from coordinate 5,004 downwards.
ACACCTACACCTTCATACTGATTACAGCCTTCTCGACGGCGCCATTCAAATCAAACCACTATCCAAGCGAGTTGAAGAACTTGGAATGCCTGCGTGTGCCATGACTGATCATGGCAACATGTTCGGCGCAATCTCTTTCTACAACGCGATGAAGTACAGCGGGGTGAAGCCGATCATCGGCTGCGAAACTTACATCACGCGTGGAAGCCGAACTGATCGTGGTGCCGGCGCTCCGGGGGAGAAAGCAAATTTCCATTTGATCCTCCTGGCCCAGAACTATGAGGGTTATCAGAATCTGGTGCGACTAACGTCGAAGGCTTACACGGAAGGTTTCTACTACAAACCGAGAATCGATAAAGAACTGTTGGCCCAACACAGTAAGGGACTCATCGGGCTATCGGCCTGCATGTCGGGTGTACCGTCGGCAATGCTCGCCCAGGAGAAATGCGATGAGGCGGCCGCGGCAGCGATTGAGTTTGAGGAGATCTTCGGGAAGGGAAACTACTTTCTTGAGATCCAGGAACACGGTCTTGATGCGCAGCGTCGAATAAGGAAGCCTCTCGTCGAGTTGTCAAAACGCACAGGCGTTCCACTGGTCGCCACGAACGACGCTCACTATCTCATGCCGGAAGATGCGCGTGCCCACGATGTGTTGCTCTGCATCGGCTCAGGCAAGACGATCAGCGACACAAACCGTCTGCGTTACGCGAGTCCAAACTTTTATGTTCGGTCGCCGGAAGAGATGTGGCGAATCTTCGGCGACGAACTTCCGGAAGTATTGACGCGGACTGTCGAGATTGCTGCGCGTTGCGATTTGAAGCTCCCGGAGAACGCGACGTACCTGCCGCAGTATCCTATCCCTGAATCCGAAAACGGTCTGTCGGCTGATGACTACTTTGAGAAAGTTGTTCGCGAAGGGTACGAGCGCCGTCGCCAACGCGTTTGGGAAACGCAGCTCGTCCGCGGGGAGCTCAAACAGCCTCTTGCCGATTATCAGACTCGACTAACAACAGAGATCCAGATGATCAAGCAGATGGGCTTTGCTGGCTACTTCTTAATTGTCTGGGACTTTGTACGGTATGCGAAACAGCACTCAATACCAGTTGGCCCCGGTCGCGGTTCAGCTGCCGGTTCTCTCGTCGCCTATTGCCTCGAGATCACCGATGTCGACCCCCTTCAATATGATCTGATATTCGAACGGTTTCTTAACCCGGGCAGGGTGTCGTTGCCCGACATCGACATTGACTTCTGCGTGCGGGGTCGTGGCGAAGTCATAAACCATGTCGCCGACCTTTATGGCCGCGACTCCGTCTGCCAGATCATTACGTTTGGGACATTGGCCTCGAGGGCCGCTATCAAAGATGTGGGCAGAGCCTTGGAGGTACCTTATGCCGAGGTCGAGAGAATCGCGAAGTTCATCCCTCCGCCTGTGCGCGGAAGAAACGTCAGCATCGCCCAGGCCCTTGAACAAGTACCTGAACTAAAACGTGAAGTTGAAGTAAATCCTCAGGTACGGGAGATTATTGAAATCGCCCAGAGGCTGGAGGGTTGTGCTCGCCATTCTTCCGTTCACGCGGCCGGAGTCGTGATTTCTCCGCTGCCTCTCCAAGAGCTGATTCCAATCGCGGTCTCCGGGAAGGAGGAAATAACAACCCAGTATGTCATGTCGGATCTTGAAAAAACCGGCATGCTTAAGATGGATTTTTTAGCGCTTACCGCCCTAACGGTTATAAATGATTGCTTAACGAGCATTAAACAGCTGCTTGGAAAAGAGATTAACTGGTCGGATATAGCGCTTAATGACCCGAAAACGATGGCGGTTTTTGCTGAGGGAAGGACAGAAGCAGTCTTCCAGTTTGAGTCGTCTGGTATGCAGGAGATTTGTCGAAAGCTGAAGCCGAAAGGCGTCGAGGATCTGGCCGCACTCAACGCGCTCTATCGACCCGGCCCACTGGATGGTGGGATGGTTGATGAGTTCATCCTGCGGCACCACGGCAAGAAGAGCGTCAGATACCTTGTTCCGGAGATGAAGGAGATTCTCAGCAATACGTATGGCATCATCGTCTACCAGGAGCAGATCATGCAGCTGGCACAGAAGCTTGCCGGCTATACGTTGAGTGAGGCCGATCTGATGCGGCGCGCAATGGGTAAAAAGAAGCGTGAGGAGATGGCGATTCACGAACAGAAGTTTATTAACGGAGCAGTCGAACGAGGTATTAAGCGAGACAAGGCCGAGAAGATATTTTCGTTGATGGCGCAGTTCTCCGATTATGGCTTCAATCGAAGCCACAGTGTTGCGTATGCCTATCTCGCCTTCCAAACGGCATACCTGAAGGCCCATTATCCCGAGCACTTCTACGCGGCAGTGCTTTCAAACGAAGCGCAGGATGCTGCTAAGGTGTTTAAGTACTCCAAAGAGTTAAGGGCTCAGCGAATTTCGTTGCTGCCGCCGGATGTGAATGAAAGCTTTTCTGGTTTTACCCCCTTAAGCGGAGCCATAAGATATGGTCTGACCGCGATTAAGGGGCTTGGGCAGTCGACAGTCAACGCGGTCACTGAAGCGCGGGGCACTGGTCCGTTCAGATCATTTTTTGATTTTGCCGAGCGGGTTGAATCGTACACGCTTAACAAGAGAGTATTTGAAAGCCTTGTGAGTGCCGGCGCATTCGATTCATTGAAGGATTCACGATCCGTTTGTGACTGGCGTGGCGTTCTACATAACTCAATCGACTCGGCTTTGTCGCGAGCCCAACGCGCGCGACGTGAAAGAGAATTGGGGCAGACGGGCTTGTTTGGTGCAACGCCGGCAGAATCTGACTTCGTAGACGAGATACCTCGGAATGCTAAGGGTTGGACGCAGTCGGAATTACTGGCTGCGGAGAAAGCGGCCCTCGGGTTTTACATCACAGGTCATCCTTTAGAGGCCTACCTCGATTTGATCGCGAAAGTAAACACGTCGAAGTCGTCAGACCTGGTAACCTTAAACAGCGGTACGCGCGTGAGTGCGGCGGGCATCGTCTCAGATCTGCAGCTAAAAACTACGAAGAAGGGTGACAAGTTTGCTTTGCTCCGTTTGGAGGACGAAGTAGGAGGCACGAAGTGCGTGCTGTGGCCGGAAGTGTTTAGGAAGCACGGGCAATCAGTGCAGAATGAAGCGCCAGTGATAATCTCTGGCCGGTTGGAATTAAGTGAAGACAGTCCGCCAACTATTATTGTCGATCAGGTTCAAACAATGGAGGCTGCATCTAGAACAAGCGAATTTGTGGTTCTCCGAACACCTGCACAGGCCGATTTCGCGGAACTGTTCGAAGCGATCCTGAGTGTCCTCAGCTTGCACCCAGGAGATTGCGATGTTGCTATTGAGACCGTAGTGGAAGATCAAACGTTAGTCAGAATCAAGACCAATCCTGCATTACGCGTCAAACGAAGCACACAGTTGGATCAAGCGTTGACCAGTCTCGGTTGCGTACTGACCATCGAGAAGTCAAACAAGGGTGTTCGCGTCTGATAACGGAAATGGCAAAGAAAGAGGAACAGATCGAGAAGCCAAAGAAAGTCGAAGAGAAGCCCCGAACGGCTTTCGACCGGGTATTACTCGCGCGGCACGCGGACCGGCCTTACACGTTAGACCTAATAGAACGTCTGTTCGAGGATTTCGTCGAACTCCATGGTGATAAGCGATTCGCGGAGGATCCAGCGATTGTCTGTGGCCTGGCTCGTTTCCACGGATTGCCGGTGATCGTCGTCGGTCATCAAAAAGGGCGAGACACTAAACAGCGCAGCTACAGAAACTTTGGAATGCCGAAGCCTGAAGGATATCGAAAGGCACTGCGCGTGATGAAGCTCGGCGAAAAGTTTGGTCGACCTATATTCACATTTATCGATACACCCGGGGCGTATCCGGGCATTGATGCCGAGGAGCGAGGCCAGGCTGAGGCCATTGCTTACAACTTACGAGAAATGGCGAAGATAACGGTGCCGATTATCGTCACGGTAATTGGCGAGGGCGGTTCGGGAGGAGCACTAGCTATCGGTGTGGGTGATCAGGTTCTTATGCTCGAGAATGCGACGTATTCAGTCATCACGCCCGAAGGTTGTGCAGCAATACTTTGGAAGGATTCGTCTCAAGCGGATCGCGCCGCAGAAGGATTGCGACTAACAGCACAACATCTCTACGAGGAAGGAATCGTCGACAAAATCATTCCGGAACCAGAGGGCGGCGCACACAACGATTACGATCAAACAGCGCGCTTCCTTGATTCTGCGTTAACAGAGCGCCTTGCTGAGGCCGTTAGCTGTAGCCAACAGGAACGATTGTCCCGTCGCTATCGCAAACTTCGACACTTCGGTCGTTGGGGAACAGCAAACGACAGCACTACTGCAACACCATCTCAGTGAAAGAATTTGTTTGTCGACCTTCAGAAGGGAACGTCTTCGTCAGACAAGTCCGGTTGCTCCACTGGTCCCGCTGCAGCCGCGGCAGCTCTTTCAGCAAGCGGTTCTTCACTTCTTCCTGAACCGATAAACTGCATATCTGTGGCCTGCACTTCCAGTGTGTAGCGAGATCTACCGTCGCGATCTGTCCACTCGTCAACGCGGAGGCGTCCTTCGATATAAACAGGACGTCCCTTTTGCAGATACTGTGAGGCAGTTTCCGCTTGCCGACCCCAAAGCACCACACGGAACCAGGTAGTTACATCCTGCATCTCGCCAGTTTTGTCTTTCCGCCGCTCGTTTGTCGCCATGCTGAAACTGCAAACCGGCGTGCCCTGAGTTGTGTAGCGCAATTCGGGATCGCGTCCGAGGTTTCCCACGAGGGTTATTTTGTTAAAGGACATGAGGAGCCTTTCTGTTGTCTGTTAAATTCGGGAGAAATCGTCGGCGATACTACTCGCGCGCAACGGAAGAATCAAGCAGACCTCTTTGGAGTGCGGTGACTTGTCATCGCTTTGTTCGCCGGCACCTTAGTGCCTGCCACTACGTTACGGTCGCGACAAGTCGCGA
>DATBSH010000003.1:0-22258 GCA_036559885.1 Pyrinomonadaceae bacterium | reverse complement strand
CGCTTTCATATGTCGCGACTTGTAGCGACGCATCGTATATCCAGTAATCTATCGCAAAGACGGGCACCAAGGTGCCCGTTATAAAGCGGTGACAAGTCACCGCACTCCAAAGCGTACTCGTTCAGCTGCCGCGGTACGTCGAGTAGCCGTATGGGTTGATCAGCAGCGGCACGTGATAGTGTTGAGCATCGTCACCGACCTTGAAGACAACCGTAACTTGTGGATAAAACGACTCCACTCCCAGGGTGCTGAAGTAAGGTTCAATGTCGAATACAAGCCGGTAGACTCCGGCGGTTAATGGCTGGTGGACCAAAAAGAATGGCTTCACGCGCCCATCTTCATCGGTCCAGGCATGGCTTAACTCAGTCCAAGTCTCGTCAGTATTTTGTGCCTCGAGGCAGATTGCAACGCTTTGCGCCGGAGCGCCGCGCGAGGTATCAAGGATGTGGGTGGAGATGGTGCTCATGGTGCCTCGGTCTTTGGTCTTTGGACTTCAGTCTTTGTTGGCCCGACAAATGGAGGCCGAAGACCTAAGGTCAAAGACCTATTCGATCAATTTTTTCAATCTTAACTGCGTAATCTTAGCCTGTTCTGCGGCTGCAATTCGCAATTCTTTCGCGGGCTGATTTTTCATTCGCTGTCTTAAGATTGCCAGCATCTCATCGGACGATTTACCCGTGGCACAAACGATAAAGATGTAGCCGAATTTGCTTTCGTACTCGCGATTCAGTGTCGCCAACGACGCCGCGGTTTCACCTGAAGAAGAGTTCTGAACTCCTGCTTGCTCGCTGTTAGACCAGTGTTGCGATTGGATAGACGTCGCAGTGACAGCCTTCTTCTCTCCAATCTTTGGGTGGGCGCGAAAAGCTTCGAGCCAATCATCCGCAGTTAATGACCACCAAACGTCATCTGCTGTAGTTTGTAACTGATCAAACGTCGTGAAAGGCCGGCGATTCACCATCTGCTCTGCCCAGCGATCTGAACCACAGCACGACTTTAACTGTTTAATAGCGTCATCACGTGGCAGCAAATTGAGCCAGTGAATATCGCGCGTCACGCTCAAATCTCCAACAATTGATTCGCTACGCCGGCCTACCGTAAATGCGCAAGCGGCTAACGCCGCCGTCAGGAAAAATGTTGAATCGCAAATGACTAACTACACCAACGTTCTGTAACTCGTTTGCGAAGATGTGCCGTGTGTGTGCCTGCAATTTCGTGCGTGGCAACAGGTTTCTCCAGACAACCGATAAGGCAGACAATGATTCGGCATCAGCGCCTTCGCTCTTCGTGGCTTCGAGCGAACAACTTTCCGGGAAATTGCCTTTGAAGTGTGACGTGTCTACCTCGACGCGTCGGATTTCGCCGGCCGTGCCCAGCTTGATGATCACCCAATCGTGTCCTGGTCCACGCCTGCGCTTCGTTTCCCACCCATCGCTCATATTTGTAGCACGGCCCGGCATGATTAAGTTATGGCGATGGCCAAAGAACATATCGCTGCACGACAGCACGACGCCGCCGTTTTCAACAGCAGCAAGGTCCACTTCGCCACCTCTGCTCTTAATAGCAGACCAATCTGAGACGACCTCTCCATAAACCCGGAGTCGGGCCACACCGCCGTCCGGATAGATCTTCAGACGCAGATGCGTAAGGCGCTCTTGATACGAGATAGCAAATGAATTCTGCGAATCGCCCGTCAGCGGCATTTGCGGTAGTAGCGGTATCCACCCAACCGATTCGGACATCAATTGGTCATCAGTCGGCAACCCAATGAACGTTGCTCCTTCGAGCGAACAGTGTTCCGGATAATTGCCCCGGAAGTAACTCGTATCAACGACAATGCCTCGTACTATACCCGGCTGACCCAGTCGGATGATGCACCAATCGAATCCAGGGGTGCGGCGCCTGCGCGTCTCCCAGCCGTCCATCCATTTCCCGCGATCCGTGTATTCGCCTTCACGAAAAACGGGGTTGGTTGATTTCAATAAGTTATCTTTCGGAGCAAAGAATTCGTCGTTGGCGAGCAGCACAGCCCCGCCGAGCCGATCGGATGCGAGATCGATGAGGTCAATAAAATCCATCCGCTAGGTTCAGCCTTCAGGATAGAAGATGAATATCGTGCAGCCTGTTTTGGACTGTGGGACGTGCGAAGATCCGGCGGCGTTGTGTATAAAAGTTCCGGCCGGATAATCTCGTATGCCATCGTTGAAGACCCCTGAAACTACATAGACTTCTTCAGGGCCCGGCTCGTGCACGTCGATGCCTTCCCAACAGCCACCCGGCGCGATCTCAACCACTTGCGCTTTCGCTCCCTTTGCAGCTTCCCATAGCGTGCGTACTTTGAAAGTACCGCCAAATTTTTCTCTGGCGGGTACATCTTCACTGCTGGCCCATTCAATGTCTGGCATCGGTGACTCCCTTGGTTACTATCGAGTCGCGTTGGCGTAATAAGAACTTGCCCGCTGTCTCGAAACAGAATTCACCGCCATCATATATCTTTTGGCCGCGCAGGAAAGTTTTTTGTACAACGCCAAAAAGAACTTCTCCGCTGTACGGGGTAATTTTGTGCCGGTGATAGAGGGCTGAAGGGCTCACGGTGACTTCTGCCTCCGGATCCCAAATAACTAGATCTGCATCCTGACCTGCTGCGATCGATCCTTTGCATTGGTCGAGCTCGACCAAACGAGCGGGTTCATAGCAAAGCCAACGCGTGATATCCAACCACGAGAAGCCTCTGCGCCGAGCTTCAGTCCAAACTATCGGTAAGCGAAGCTGGAGTGATGAGATGCCGCCCCAGGCTCTCATGAAATCACCTTCGGCCGGGAGTTTCATCTCGCTCGGACAGGGCGAGTGGTCTGACACGACCGTCTCGATTGTGCCTTGTCGAAGACCATCCCAGAGTTGTTCTCGATTTTGCCGATCACGAATAGGCGGGCAGCATTTAAACTGCGTGCAGCGGTCTGCGATATCTTCTGCAGCAAAATGCAAATAGTGCGGGCATGTTTCTGCGGAGATTCTCACGCCTTCGGCTCTTGCACTTTGCAGCATTGGTAATGCTTCTGCAGAAGACAAGTGAACAATATGAACGCGCGTGCCGAACTCCCGGCTTAGTCGGATCATCAAGTCGATCGCGGAGTTTTCATCACCACACGGTCGTGACGCAAGAAATGTCTTGTAATGTGTAGCGTTATTCTCATCCGTAACGGAGCCGTTACCATGGGCGAGCTCGGCGTGAACGATCAGCAGCGCTCCCAGCCGGGTGAGTTCAGGCATCGCGCTTCTTAAATCTTCTTCAGTAACATTCCGAAACTCATCAACGCCCGAAGCAATCAGAAAGCACTTAAAGCCCACCACTCCTGCGCGATATAACGGCTCAAGCTGGTCCGTATTGCCTGGCACAACGCCGCCCCAGAATCCAACGTCAGTGCAGCACTTGTTTTTGGCGGCCTCGAGCTTTGCAAGGAATCCGGAAACAGTCGTCGTCGGTGGGATTGAATTCAGCGGCATGTCAATCAGCGTGGTCGTTCCGCCAGCAGCAGCCGCGTGAGTTGCAGTGCGAAAGCCCTCCCACTCTGTTCGTCCGGGTTCGTTGACGTGGACGTGAGTATCGACCAGTCCCGGCATGATGATAGAGCCGTTGGCGGCAGCGATCACTTCGCAATCAGATGACAGATCATCGTAAGCACCAACGCGTACGATTGTTCCTTGTTTGATATGGATCGCAGCTGTCGCAACGCGGTCTGGCATCACCACGTTCTGTCCACGAATGATTACCTCAGGCTTCATTGCATTCAGCTAAAAACCGGAGGTGGCGGCGGCAGGTTTGTCTGAGCTGGTGTGTTGCTAATGCCGAATACTTGCTCATAGGCGATAGCGAGCGCCGAATAAGAAATTGGAAAAACAAAGAACACACCCACATAACAAAAGAGCACACCAACAAATCCCAATAGCCCGCTCATCAGCGATAGTCCGAGCAAACTCCAGAAGTTTGCCAACGCCGCTCTCGCACTTAACTTCACTGCGTCAATACCCTGCAGGCGGCGATCAACGATCAATGGGTAGGAAAAAGTGAAGACTATCGAAATGACGATAATGAGGACGACAATCGCCAACCAGAACAAAACCATGAATCCGAGAAAACCGAAGAGCGCGGTTGGATCCGGTTCGCGCTGATTACCGCTTACCGCAATCGTTAGGACAAAGCCGATGTAAAAGAATAAGTACGCCGGCACGACGATGATTACGACCGGTACGACGTGTATCAGCGTGGCGATTACACTTTGACCAAAATGATCGAATCCTTTGAACAAGGTGCCGAACTCAATCGGCTGCCCCCGCCGTTTAAGAAAGAACGTCATGTAGAGGCCGCACATCATTGGTCCCATGAGGATTCCAAAGGGGACCGCGCTACCGACAAGAATTGCAACGAAGCACATGCCTATAAAAAACCAGTATCGATCCTTGATAAGGTTGAATCCCTCCTTAAAACACTTCATCGGTTCCACGGCGCGACGCTTAAAAGGGATGTCAGCAGGGTAATTTGTCATTCGGCTCTCCAATCTACTCAGTACCGTTCGCGGTAGCGAATGGTCAAAACTCAATCAGGCACCAAACCATTTGCTACCGCAAACGGTACTGAATTATTGAGGCCTCGTTAGAAAATCAGCAAGTAGATTTTGTGACACGCGCAAACGGTAATCTTTCGTTGATCGGATATCGTCAATCGGTGAGATCTCAGCCGCCAATTCTCTTACCGCAGTGTGAATAAGTGCGGGATTGAGGTTTTTACCGCGCAGTTCGTCTTCAGTTAGTACGCATCGCAGTGGTATGGGTGCGACACTACCAAGAGCAATACGAACATCCTCAACCTCAGTTTCACGTAACAGAAGAACACCGGCAAGACATACTTTAGAGATCGCCTGGGCTTTGCGAGTTCCAACTTTACGATAGTAATGAATTAAAGGACGAGGTGACCGTTGCAACCGGATACGCGTGAGCAACTCACCGTCACGAATGCCCATTTCCTTGTAACCTGTGTGAAAGCCGTTATACGCGATCCAGCGCGCACCGCGGCTCGATGAGAGTTCGAGTTGCGCATCGTAAGCAAGCAACGCTGGCGGAGAGTCAGCGGCTGGTGACGCATTGATAATGTTGCCGCCCAGTGTGCCTCGATTCTGAATCGCGAGTCCGCCTGTCTCACTTGCCGCCTGACAAAGCATCGGAAACTCCGTACGGAGAACGGGGTTCGCTTGAACGTCAGTGTACGTCGTGAGAGCGCCGAGTGTTACATGAGATTCGTCGACGGCGACATGGCGCAGCTCTTTTAGCGGCCAGATATTCAGATAGTTTCGATGAGTAAGCTTGCCGGCTTCAAGTAGCACCATCAAATCGGTTCCACCGGCAAAAGGCTTCCACTTCTGTGGCTCATTGGCGAGCAGCGACAGAGCTTCACCGAGAGAACCAGGCGTAATGAATTGGTAGTCAGGAATGTAGCCTCTCATGTGCTACTCGTCATTTTTGGCAAGCGCGAACTACAGATTCAAAAATCTTCATATACCCCGTACAACGACACAGGTTTCCAGCCAGGCCAACGCGGATGTCGTCGTCAGTGGGCTGAGGGTTGCGCGACAACAGATCGACCGCCGCCAGAACCATCCCCGGTGTGCAGATCCCGCATTGCGCACCTCCGTGTTCGACGAAGGCCTGCTGAACCGAGTGTAGCCGATCGCCAACTGCTACACCCTCAATTGTTGTGATCTCAGCTCCGTCTACCTGTGCAATCGGAACAAGGCAACTGTTGATGATCTCTCCACTGAGCAAGACTGTGCAAGCACCACACTCACCTTCACCGCAACCTTCTTTCGTTCCTGTCAAGCGGAGTTGTTCGCGTAAGACGTCTAGCAGACGCGCCATGGGATAGACTTCGAGGTCGTGGGTTATTCCGTTGACGGTTAATCTAACTGTAATCGTGCTACTCGAAGCCATAGTCCTTTGTCGTAAGTCCGTCCCGACGCAAATGGATGTGAAAGTTATGATTCAAGGTTCGGTAAACCGCCCTTCCTAACCTGCAATCTATCAACAGTCAATCACTTCTTTCCACAACCCGTTTGGGTCATTGCTTCATGTGCCGACAAACTCTCGCATCATTCTTTCAGGCATCAGAGGTATGCGGTTAAAACTAACGCCCGTTGCATTCTCAATCGCATTCAGAATTGCGGGCGCCGCGCCGTCCATCGGCAACTCGCCAATTCCCTTTGCGCCGCCAGGTCCGTACACATAAGGGTTCTCTTCAAAGTACACCCTGATCGGCGGAACGTCTGCCGGAGTTGGAATGATGTAGTTCGTCATCTGGTTGTTGACCATCCGTCCGTTCTGCCAGACGACATGCTCGAAGAGTGTGAACCCGATAGCCTGGGCCACCCCGCCTTCTATTTGTCCCGCAGCGAGTACGGGATTGATTACTCGGCCAACTTCCTGCACCGCGACGAAGTCCGCTACGTGCGCTTCATAAGTCAGTTCATCAAACGTAACTTCAGCAACGTAGACAGCCCAGGCAAAGGCGCCGTACGCGTCGCCTTGATACTGTTCATCGTCCCAGTGAACGTTCGGCGGCGGTTGATACTTGCTCGATGATCGCAAAGGACCAAACTTCGCGATGTAATCCGCACACGCTTTCTTAAACTCATCTTGATTGTACGAATCCTTCAACACCCCAGCACCGATGAGTGTCTGTTTCAAACCGAGTACTGCTGACTCTACAAGTTTTCCAACTACCATTGCAGTTCGAGACGCCACCGTTGGCCCGCTGTTTGGCACGCTGCCGGTGTCAGGTTGCACAACGTCAATCAGATCGAAATCAATACCGAGCGCTTCGGAAGCGATCTGCGAAAAAATCGTATTGGTACCCTGACCAATTTCTGTGCTTGCTGCAAATACTCGAATCCGACCCTCGTTGGTGGCCTCAGCGTTCACGACTGATTGCAGATAAACTTCACCCGAACCTGTAAAGCCCGCACCGTGCATGAAGGAGGCAAAACCAATCCCTCGTTTCACACGACTTGAGCCGTTCTCGTTCTCCTGTGCAAAACGTTGTCGCTTCGCATGATAGTCAGACAGCCCGAGCACCCGGTTCAATAAACCTTCCATGTCGACGCGCTCGCGAATCACCTGACTGGTCGCCGTGGTTTCACCTTCACGGATGAAGTTACGATGCCGAAATTCAGCAGGCGTCAGACCAACTGCTTTGGCGACTTTGTCGAGATGACGTTCGAGCGCAAAGATGCTTTGAGGTGCCCCAAAACCTCGGAATGCACCGTGGGGTGGATAATTGGTCGCTACGGCACGACTGTTAATGCGAACATTTGGACAAAAGTATGGACCAGCTGCGTGAATCGTGCCTCGAGACAGGACCACCGGCGACAAGGTGCAGTACGCTCCCCCGTCGATAACAAAATCGATCTCCACAGCCAGAAGTTTTCCGTCTTTGTCGACTGCTGTCCGGTGACGCGTTCGCGAAGGATGGCGCTTAGTCGTAGCCACCATATCTTCCGCGCGGTCATAGACGATCTTCACAGGTTTACCAGCCTTCCACGCGAGCAACGCCGCGTGTCCTGCGATCATGGAAGGATATTCTTCCTTACCTCCGAAACCTCCGCCGGTTTCCGTTTGGATGACGCGAATCTTTTCTTCCGCCAATGCAAATAGCTTCACGAGAGCTTTGTGAACGTAGTAGGGACATTGCATCGATCCCCAAACCGTTACGCCTTCGGTCGCATTGGCGATCGCAATTGCTCCATTGTTTTCAATGTAGAGTTGCTCCTGGGCGCCAGTTTCGTACTCGCCTTCAACAATCAGGTGAGCATCGGCCCACGCACTGTCGACATCTCCTTTGTTAACCCGAAAGGTTTTGAAGATATTGTCTTTGCCCCAAACAATCTCCTTCTGTGCCAGTGACTCGTCAATCGTAAAGACCGCCGGAAGCTCCTCGACTTCTATCGAAACGTGTCGACGTGCTTCTTCCAGCAGGTACTTATCTTGGTGAGCGAGCAGAACTACAGGTTCTTCCGGGTGATTGATTCGATCGTTGGCGAGGTATGGCTGGTCCTCGAGAATTAGAGCGACATGATTTGCGCCGGGAATATCCTTTGCAGTGACGACAGTGAACTCGTCCCACGGAATACTGCCGCCGAATGAAATGTTTTTGATTATTCCGCGCGGAACTGAACTGCGGACAGTCACACCATGAAGCATCTCAGGAAACGAGATGTCGTCGACATAAAGCGCCTGACCCGTGACTTTCTTCCGTCCCTCTTTACGAGGGATCGGTTTGCCAATAGCGGTCATATTAGAAATGTGTGGCGTAGCAGATCCAGCGATGTCCACAGATTACACAGATTCCTATTTTGGATTTGGGAATGCGGATTTCGGATTTCGTCTTCCACAAGTTTCGGCTGTGCTTTGAACCGTTCTGCTAAGCGGCAATGTTAATGACAACAAAAAACCCTTGTTGAAACGAAATCCGAAATCCGCATTGCGAAATCCGAAATAGGAATCCGTGTAATCTGTGGAATTCCTGGATCTGCTTTACGGCTTGGCAATTACCAGAGGATTAGCCTCGAGTTCTCGTCTATAAAACACGCGCGGTCGCTGCACCGTACGATTCTGCTCTGGTACATCTTTCTCGCCTTCAGTGAATGCAATCGCCAAACCGACTCCACGCGCCTGCTTCATCTTTTCTTCCTGCATAAGCGGGACGCGGTCCGTCGCGAAATCGAGCCACTCACGCGCGATGATAATTCCATCCTTCGGTTCTGTGTCGGCCTTCGCGGTCTTCAAACCCTCTTCGACCAGCGCATAAGTAAGTAAACCGTGGCCCAATTGTGCCGCTTCGAGCGCCGCCTGATAACTTTGCGCGGCTGTCAATATGTACATCCCTTTTTCATATGCCAGTTGTGCCAAACCTTTCGAGTTCATTGGTCCCCGGCGCTTCTCCTCTGCCTCGAGCGCCTGACCTGAGTTACATGCATCGATGATGAGGAGGAGATGGCCTGCGTCTAAACCTTCAACCATTTCCTCGAGCTCGAGGTCTGAGATGCTGTGTGACAAGATCTCCTGCAAGCCACTCTGCGTTAACTTAGTTCTGTCTCCCGTATAACCGAGGTCGTGAGGGATTAGGTAAAAGCGTTGGGCCTGAGCGGTGCCGTGACCGGCGAAATAAATGATCACGCTATCTTCGGGCTCGATCCGTTTCAGGCTCGCATCAGATCCGGTAGATTTCAATGTCGGTACACTGGGTTCGCCAGATAATCGCTTCAAAGCAGACAGTATGTTCGCTTTCGTCGCGTTCTCATTAAGCAGCGAAACAACCTCCACCTTATCGAAAAGACCGGTTTGGGTTTGTCGCGCGCGCACTTCATCCGCAAAGCTCTGCGCATCGGCCACTGCGTACTTCAGGTTGTATTGATTGTTGGCGTAATCGTTGATGCCAACCGCGATGATGTAAGCGGTGCCCTTTCTCTTAAGTGATTCCGCGCCTTTTAATTCGAGCGGAGCATCTTTGCTCTTTACGTTGTCTTTATTGAAGCCGTACGCAACGAGACGGTTTGGACCAGCCGTGACGGTAATCTCTTGTTCGAGGGTAACTGCATTCTGTCCCTTGAGAACGTCTCCATGCCAGACTTTCACCAACGAACCATTGCGGAACAGTCGAATGTCACGAGCTCCACTGCCCACATCACTCACGTCTATCTTCACTCTGACTGTTCGTTGGGCTATGCCGGTTTCAGGGGGTTGGTCACCGCTCAGTGACAACTTAACTACTGGCTGACGGCGGTCCTTCTTTGAAACATCGGCTGCGACTTTCGGTCGCTTTCCGGCAAAGACATCTGAGAGGAGTCCGGGATAGTAGAACTCATTAAAGAACCATTCGATTGGGGCTACATTGAAAGTGTCGCCATCGTAACGCCAGAGTATCTGATTCCAGGACGGAGGCGTGCCGTCAAAGAGACCCTGTGGTGTGACAACCATCCACTCGCCACCGTCGTCGAGTGAGACCAGCGTAAGTAAATGTTCACCCGTGTTCGTATCCCACAGGAAAGTGCCGCCGTCTTCACTTGCCGAAGCAAGCAGTCGCGCGTCAGGACTGAAATCCATCGAATCGATACTTGCAGTGTGGCCAACGAGTGTTCGTAACTCGCGCTGGGATGTGACGTCCCAGATCCGAATAGTATTGTCGCTGGCCGCTGAGGCAAGCAGTTTTCCGTCGCGACTGAACGCTACTTTAGTTACACCTTTGCCATGGCCCCGCAGAGTTGCAATCTCCTGACCTGTCGATACGTCCCACAAGACAATCCTACCAGTCACTTCAACTTTCAAATCCTTCATGATGTCTTGAGGATCCGTTGGTGGTTTTTGTTTTTGACCTTTCTGCTTTTGCCCGGTTGCTCCGGCCATTAACGCGGCCATGTCAACGTTGGCCTTGGATTCCACGCCTCCAGCCGCGAGTACTCGACCGTCAGGGCTAAAACTGAAGGATGTAGTACTACGGCCCATCGTGCCTGCCGCCATAGTGCCCATCACCTCTGTCATCATCGATGCAATGTCAGCCATGTTTGGCATGGATGGCATTCCGGACCTCGACGTGCCCATGGTTGCGCCCAGATTCGTCATCTTGCTCATCGGCGACGAGGTTAGATCGCGGATTTTGGTTCCCGATTGTGCGTCCCAAAGAGAGACTTGTCCCATGGCTTCGATTAGCGCAATTACGCGGCCATCGTTGCTTGGTGTCACTTCGGCCGGCACTTGATTCTGGGCAAGCGTGCGCACCTCGCTTCCAGTCTTCATGTCCCAAATCTTGATTTGGCTGCCGACTCCCGGCAACGTTCCGGGGGTCGTAGTTTTTGGTGTTTGATCGTAGATGGCGCTGTAGGTAACGATGAGCATGTTGCTATCGTCTGTGAAGCGAACCTTTTGCACTGTGCCAACATTGCCGGCGGGAGCTAGCGTGTACATTGTGCGACCGGATGAAGCTTCGGCAATCGTTAGAACACTGCTGCTGACTTTCATTAATGCGAGCAAACGACCATCGGGACTGGGCCAACCAAATGATCCGTCGGGTACGCCGCTAGCGATTCTCAAGCCACGTCCCGTGCGGAGATCCCATCGTGTGCGTCCCCCAGATGTGAGTCGGGTTCCATCGGTACTAAACAACACGTTGTAGGCCATGTTCGTGCGGCCAGTCATGCGAACGAGTTGTTTGCCGGATGCGGTATCCCAAAGGATTGTCGGAGTATCGAAACCACCTGTGACAATTTTCTTGCCGTCTTCACTAAAACTGAGAAAAGAATCCGCTATGTTGTTGTTGTTCTGGTCGGTGAGGTTGCCGTTGTTTGGAACCTTAAACTGAGCAAGCTCGCGCCCTGTCGCTACGTCCCAGACTCTAACATTGTAGTTTTCAGAAAAGCCGATCAAGCGCCCATCGCGACTGATCTTGATAAAGCTGTATTCCTTTGTAGTTGGTCCAAGCTCCTTCTCAGTGGTCTTATTGCCAGCCTCCCACACTTTGAGCCGCTGCTTAACAATGGCCGCCACCACGACATTGCCTGAAGGCGTAACCACGACTTCTCCGCTGTGTACGTCTTCGTCCGGTAGTTTTATTGACTTTACCTCACGCCCACTGGAGAGATCGATAAACTTGATTTCTGCGCGCCCGACCGACGGGTCAATGGCGATTAATTGCGTTCCGTCCGAGCTGAGAGTGAATCCGGAGCCTCCCATTAAGAAGCCCGGCATACCCATCGCGTTGAAAGTTAGCGAACGGACTTCGTGACCGGTCGTCGCGTCCCAAATCCGAATGGCATCGCTGACGGTTACGATCCGACCATCATTGGTGAACTCGATGAAGAAGACTCCCATCGACGAAGCGATGGTGCCCGCAGTTGACACTTCAAGCACGTTAAGTTCTCGGCCAGACGTAACATCCCAAACCTTTACGGAGTTTGAGCCGGCAGCAGCCGCAAACAATCGGCTATCGCGACTAAATGCGAAGACCGGGGACAAGCCAGGCGAGCTTTGACCACCGGCAGACAAATCGCGCAGCTCGCGGCCGTTACTCGTATCCCAAAGCTTGATGGTGGTACTTCGGACCGTGCCAGTGGCAAGCAGTCGCCCGTCAGGGCTGAAAACGAATCGCGTGCCGCCGACGAAAGCGTTATAGCCAGTCTGTAAAACCAGCTCAGGTTTCTGCTCTCGTGCTTGCTGATTGGTCTGATTTGAGGTTGTGGGTTGCGAAGTCTGGATACCCAGGCCGCGCTGATCTCGTGGGGTTGGTGTAGGAGATTGAGCTTGAGCGAATGTAAACGAGATAAGCGATAGCGAGAGGACGAGCAGGTATTTGTTACGGGCTGACATGAAAATTCCCCTTTTGAAGAATTGCGTAGTGGGAGACGATATCGATTGCCGATTGCCAACTAATGTCCGATATCGCTTTAGCTTGTCGTGACGTCCGCCAGATTCGATAATCATGTACCACGAACTTGCTAATACCGTGCGTCACGACAAGCTAAAGCGTATCGGACATTATCATCAATCGGCAATTGGCAATCGGCAATCAACTAGAGCTTCACATGTTCCAACACCAAAAGCCCTACAGCGATTAGTGCCAGAACATACATCACCGGATGAATCTCACGTCTGCGGCCGACAAGTAGATAAAGCCCTACGTGCGAGATGAAGCCCCAGAGTATTCCCTGAGTAATTGAAAACGTGAGAGGGATGAGAATGATTGTAAGAAACGCCGGGAAACCCTCTTCGATCTTTGCGAACCTGATTTGCCCCACACTCTTGAACATCGAAGCCCCAACTAGAATTAACACCGGCGCGGTTGCAAACGGAGGCACCATCCCGGCGACAGGGGCGATAAAGAAGCAAGGTAAGAAACAAAGCGCGGTGAACACTGAAGTAAGTCCGGTTCGTCCACCCATATTGATGCCGGCTATGCTTTCGATGTAAGCGGTGCCGGAAGAAGTACCGGCAAGGCCGGCGCCAAGCGTTGCAAGCGAGTCAACAATGAGTCCTTGTCGCAAGTTTTTCGGATTACCTTGTTCATCGAGCAATTCGGCAGCATGCGCCACACCGATAAAGGTTGATATCGAGTCGAACAGATCTGTAAAGAGGATGGCGATGATCGCCGGTATCAATGCGAGCCGCAGAGCGCCGAAGATATCTAACTTGAGGAGAACAGTACGAAAGTCAGGTGGGCTAAAGAAATGTTCTGGCGTCGAGACCAAGCCCATCGCCCAGGCGACAATAGTCACGAGCAATATGCCGCCGAGAAAGGCGAAAACGTTACGACGGATCATTAAGACCATCGTCACTGCAAGTCCGCCGACCGCCAGCAAAGCCCTCTGGTCGAGTGTTCCCAAGCGAACATAAGTAACAGGATCTGACGCAATGAATCCGGCATTCTTCAGACCAATGAACGTCAGGAATATTCCGATGCCGGCGGCAGTCCCGATGCGTAATTCACCGGGAATGGCTTTCGCGATCGTTTCGCGGATCGGTGTGATTGAGATCAGCAAAAAGAGCACACCGGCCCAGAAGATGATGCCGAGCGCGACTTGCCACCAAACCTTTTGCGTCAAGATGATCGTGAAGGTGAAGAACGCATTGATGCCCATGCCTGGTGCGACCGCGAAAGGCAGCTTCGCGTAAACACCCATCAATAGCGTCATGGAGAAACAGATCAAAACAGTTGCCGTCAGCACACCGCTGAAAGCCATTCCAGTACCGGGCGTTGAGAGAATCGAAGGATTCACTACCACGATGTAGGCCATTGTGAAGAAAGTGGTGATGCCGGCGATTGCTTCGGTGCGGATGGATAGATTGGAGGTGGATTTATCTTCAATGAGGGTAGACATGGATGACGGAGTCTAACAGTAAAGTGCGCTTGAGGAACACAGATTCTGCAACGTCGAGAACATACGAATCAGCGTTACGAGGTGGGAAAAACTCCGGTCACAACTCTTGGCCTTCCTCTTCTTATCCGCGACGGTTTCAGGGTACAGTTTGGACAGAACTAACCAGTCGCACCCAGAAGGAGCTGACATGGACCTGCGCGTTCTTCTTACAACCTTCGGCATAATCTTCCTCGCTGAAATGGGCGACAAGACTCAGATCGCGGCGATGACCATGGCGGCGCAAACCAAAAAGCCATGGGCGGTTTTTCTGGGAGCCAGTTTGGCGCTGGCGGCTGTGTCGGCGATCGGGGTTATCGTTGGGGGAGCGCTTGGTAACTACGTTCCGCTCGAATGGGTAAAGCGGATCGCAGCCATCCTCTTCATCATTATTGGAGTTTTGATGCTGATCGGTAAGTTCTGATCTTACATACGAATCTACATAAAGCTTGCGGAGCTAATTGATGCCACAAACTCCCCACATTGAGCGTCACTTTACGGCGAGTGAAGTTGTTCGCGACGTCGTAATTGGAATGTCTGATGGACTGACGGTGCCGTTTGCACTGGCGGCAGGTCTAACAGGCGCAATCAATTCCACCGGCATCATCGTTACAGCCGGATTGGCAGAAATCGCCGCTGGCTCGATCGCGATGGGTCTTGGCGGATATCTTGCCGCGAAGAGCGACGCCGAACATTACGCCAAAGAGCGGGAGCGCGAGAAGCGAGAAGTCGCAGAGATTCCGCACGAGGAAATGCGTGAGGTCGCCGAGGTATTTCAAGCGTACGGGTTAAGTGAGGACGAAACCTGGCCCATCGTTCAGGCACTGAAGCGCCAACCTAAAAACTGGATCGACTTCATGATGCGTTTTGAGTTGGGTCTGGAGAAACCAGATCCTCGTCGGGCCTTGATTAGTGCGATGACAATCGGCGGCGCGTACGTCGCAGGAGGATTCATTCCGCTCATGCCCTATATCGTGGCTAGCACATCTTCGGTGGCGTTACTGTTCTCGGTGGTTCTCACACTGGCAGCACTACTGATATTTGGTTTTGTGAAGGGAAGGTTTACCGGAACGAGACCGGTCCGCAGCGCATTGCAAACGGCATTGATAGGTAGTCTCGCTGCTGGCGCCGCTTTCGGAATTGCGCGACTAATCGGCGGGTAATATCACCCGTCAGATTAACGTAGGTAAACACAGATCACAAAAGATGGTTAGGGGTTCGGATATCTTTGTCTGCTGATCTGTCTTCATCTGTGTGAATCTGCAGCTCGTAACGGTTCGCCGGTAATGGTGCAGTTTAAGTTTTCTCACAAAGACAGCAAACTGCATCACTACTCGGTTCGCCTTGCCCTTTGCTCTTCACCGTACTGTATAATTCCGGCCGTATTCACACTTTATAATCGGCAAAGCCGACTTTTGTAACGCCGAGGAGGAATCAAATGGCCACCGAAATGAAGCGTTCAGGAACCGGTATCGAGCGAATTGAAGAATTGCTCGGAGCCAATGCCCGCACTCTACTTGATCACAAGTCGCAGGCAATCGACAAGGATCAGTTGAGCTTGCCCGGTCCGGATTTTATTGACCGAGTTTGGTCAATATCCGATCGCTCGCCTGCTGTTTTGCGTTCCTTGCAGTCGCTTTTCGATCATGGGCGACTTGCCGGCACCGGTTACCTTTCGATCCTTCCGGTGGACCAAGGTATTGAACACTCCGCGGGTGCCTCCTTCGCGCCAAATCCGAAATACTTCGATCCGGCAAATATAGTCGAACTGGCAATCGAGGGCGGGTGCAATGCTGTTGCCTCAACCTTCGGTGTGTTGGGAACAGTTTCTCGGAAGTACGCTCACAAGCTTCCATTCATCGTAAAGATCAATCACAACGAACTCCTCACATTGCCAAACAAGTTCGATCAAGTTCTCTTTGGGACGGTGAAGGAAGCTTATAACCTTGGCGCAGTTGCAGTCGGTGCCACAGTTTATTTCGGTTCTGAAGAATCGACGCGACAGATTACAGAGATCAGCGAGGCCTTTGCGCAGGCTCATGAACTCGGCATGGGCTGTATCCTCTGGTGTTATCTTCGAAATTCGAAGTTCAAAACCCCGGAAGGCGACATGCACGCGGCGGCCGATCTTACGAGTCAGGCAAACCATCTCGGTGTCACCATTCAGGCCGACATCATCAAACAGAAACTCCCGGAACGGAACGGCGGCTACAAAGCTGTCGAAGCCGCTCTGGGTGGCTCTTATGGAAAAACGAGCAAGCTAGTCTACGAAAAGCTCACCACTGACAACCCGATTGATCTCGTTCGTTATCAAGTAGCAAACTGCTATATGGGACGCTGCGGTCTAATCAATTCGGGTGGTGAATCTAAAGGGTCCAGTGACTTGGCTGAAGCCGTCCGCACAGCGGTTGTTAATAAGCGCGGCGGAGGTATGGGTTTGATCTCTGGTCGCAAAGCATTCCAACGACCAATGAACGAAGGCGTTGAACTCCTCAACGCGATCCAAGACGTCTACTTGAGCGAAGATATCACCGTCGCCTAGCCTCTTTTCGGAGAGCGCCGGCTTGTTCACCGCGGTCGCGGACGTCTCGTCCGCACATGAGCGCGAAACGATCTGCGCGGCTGACGACGCGTTTGCGGACGAGATGTCCGCGATCCCAGTAGCAGCCGGCATACTCCGAAACGGCTCCGCTCAGAAATCCATCGGCGGCGCCTCACTCGTACATTACCTGAGGCCCAACAAGCCCCTTGCAACCTGAACAGGCACAATCCACAGATATTCAGCTTCTTAAAGCCGTTGCACGCGGTGATGAGCAGGCTCTGGCGACACTCTACGACCAGTACCGCATAATCCTGTTTGGACTCCTGGTGCGTATATTGAACAGCCGCGAAGAGGCGGAAGATGTTTTGCAGGAAGTATTTATGCAAGTGTGGCGGCGCGCAGCTGATTTTGATGAGACTCGAGGAAAACCATTCACGTGGCTGGTGACACTCGCTCGAAGTCGGGCGATTGACCGATTACGAAGTCTGGGAGCGCGTGAGCGAGTGGCGGTAGCTGCAACACGTGATGTTCAAGAGGAAACTTCTGACGCGGCGAGCGACGCATTCCGATCAGAACAGCGGCAGCTCGTGACGTCCGCGCTCGCTCAACTTCCTGAAGAACAAAAACGACCCCTGGTGCTCGCATATTTTGACGGACTTACGCAATCAGAAATTGCGGAGAAGCTGGGAGCACCACTTGGAACAATAAAGACGAGAATGAGGAGTGGGATGATCAAACTTCGAGAGGTCTTGACAGGCAAGCATGCGAGTTTTGGCTTTTGAGGATTAATGGCGCACGACGACTACAAAGATATGCTCCCCGCACGAGCGCTGTCAGCGCTTGATGCAGCAGATAGTGTCGCGCTAAATGAGCATCTGCTCACATGCGTGGAGTGCCGGACGGAATTGTCCAAATGGGAAGCTGTATCTTCGGCTTTTGCACTAAGCGCCGATCCAATTGAGCCATCACCAGCCGTGCGCGAACGAATTCTGAATCAAGTCCGTCAGGAAGAGAAAACTCCCGTAGCTCAAGACACGAGCTCGCGAGTAGTTCCTTTGGCTAGCCGGAAAAGAGACTTTCGAAGTTCCACAATCTCATACGCCTTGATCGCCGCAGGAGTGGTACTCGCATTTCTTGTCGGTACGATAGCCTTCCTCTGGCGCGAAACCAGAATCGCCCAAGCCGAACTCGCCCAACTTAAGCGACAGATAGAAATGACGCAGACGCAATTGGCGCGTCAAAACGAACTCGTTGCATTTCTCACCAGGCCGGGCACGAAAGTTACAGAACTTACCGGTACCAGTGGCGCGCCCGGAGCGAGCGGGACGCTCGCTTACGATAAGACCGGTCGGGCGATGTTGCTCGCGCGCGGTTTGCGTGCTGCGCCGCAGGGAAAGGGATATCAACTGTGGTTTATCATTGACAACAAACCCGTGCCCGGGCAGGTCTTCAATACAGACGATTCGGGTAGTGGCACGCTACGCGATCAAATGCCTTCAGCCATCAGTGACAAAGCCATATTCGCCATCACAATGGAAGCCAGTGGCGGCGCTCCACAACCCACGGGCGCGATCCTCTTGCGCAGCGAACTCTGAAATCCGAACCATCAGGCGATACCGTATATTCGTCGATTTTCAAACCTACTTTGGATTTATCGTCAGCTCGGCGAGATCCGTGCAAGGAGATTCTTCCCAAATGAAAAACACAAATCTTCAGAGAAAGACTTTATTGGTCTTAGTGTTTTCGCTGGTTCTTTCGACAACGGGACTGACTTACGCCGTGCCCCAGGAAAGGTCCCTTTACGAACGGCTGGGCGGTTATAACGCACTGGCCGCAGTAGTGGACGACTTTATCGGTCGTCTGGTCACTGACAAACAATTTGAAAAGTTCTTCGTCGGTCACAGCGATGATTCGAAGAAGCGTATCCGGCAACACATTCTCGATCAGTTCTGCGCAGCGACAGGTGGACCATGTGTTTATACTGGTCGCGATATGAAGACATCTCACGCCGGCCTTGGTATTACGGAAGCGCAGTGGGATGCCGCAGCCAAACACCTTGTCGGATCCCTTGACAGGTTCAAGGTCCCTGAAAAGGAGAAAGGCGAAGTATTGGCATTCGTTACGAGTTTGAAGAAGGATATTGTAGAGAAGCCCTAGATATAGGTCTTGATGTCCGATACGCGCTTCACGCGTATCGGACACGTTTTCTCACAATCTGTAAAGCTGATACACTTTGGGAAATTCACGCGGGTGGACTAAAAGGTGAGTAGCAAGGAAAAGAACAAACTACCTCCAGTGGATAATTCCATCTCCGATTCGACCGGACAATACGATCTACGCTTCTTACTCTGGCGGCAATTCTGTTCCCAGAACGGCATTCCGGTCGACACCTTACCAAGCCAGCTGAATGCTGATCAGAAAAATGAGTGGGAGAAGATGAAGGCAAAGAGATTGCGTTGAAACGATTTCGGAATTCGCATTTCGGATTTTGTTTCACCTAAAGTTTTGGTTTGAATCGATCACACTACCCTTCACCAGCACAAAATCCGAAATCCGAAATTCCGAAATCCCAAATTCTTAAAGGTATCTTCCCGTTAGAAATGGGTTCGTCAACCGTTCCTCACCGATCGTCGTTGTTGGTCCATGTCCTGAGAAAACTTCAACGTCATCGCCCAGCGTCAATAGTTTATTGCGAATCGAAGCAAGCAGTTGCTCCGTCGAGCCTCCCGGCAAATCAGTTCGTCCAATAGAACCTGCGAACAATACGTCACCAACAAAGACCTTCCTTTCGGCGCGTTCAAATAGAACCACATGTCCCGGTGTATGACCCGGACAATGCAATACTTCAAACGTAAGTTCTCCGACGGCGTACTGCTCGCCATCGTTCCAGTACTTATCGACCTTCGGCGGTGGCTGATAGTTGAAACCAAGAGCCTGCCATTGTGACCTCGGAATACCGATCCATGCCGGTTGTTCAGGCAGCGCTCTATACATGAATTCGTCTGCTTTGTGCAGAATCACTTGCGCCTGCGGTTGCAACTGCTTCAACCCTGCCACTCCGCCCACGTGGTCAAGGTGTGCGTGGGTCAGTGCTATTGCCTGGAGCTTAAGTCCCTGGCTCTTAAGAATCTCGACTATTCTCTCCGACTCATCACCGGGATCAACGCAGATTGCGTGTTTCGTCTTCTCACAACCGAGAATACGCGTGTGTTGTTGAAATGCAGTAACGGTTAATTGTTCTATGATCATACTCAACGGATTTGGCTCCTGTAGTCGTAGGGTAACACCAGAAACGCTGGATAAAGCAGCGCTACGATGGTTTGACGACAGAGGGCAGCGGTATACTGTTATTTGAACGATGCCTGTAAGTACTAAATCAGCGCCGCTGGCTGCTGTTCTCGACACCATGACGATCGAGGGCGCGCCGGAACTGATGGAACGCCTAGAAGGCCAGGCGTTGAAGTGTTTCGCCTGCGGGCATCGGTGTCTGATCAAGGAAGGAAAGCGAGGCATCTGCAAAGTTCGCTTCAACGAAGGCGGTCACTTGCGCGTGCCGGCGAATTACGTCGCTGCCCTCGCCTGCGATCCGACAGAGAAAAAGCCGTTCTTCCATGTTCTTCCAGGGTCTGACACTCTCACGTTTGGCATGTTGGGTTGTGATTTACATTGCGCCTACTGTCAGAACTGGCTTACGTCTCAAGCGCTGCGCGACGATGCTGCGGGAACCAGTCCAACAGTCGTATCACCCGAACGTTTGGTTTCGATGGCTAAGGCGTATGGAGCCTCGATGGTTGGCAGCAGCTACAACGAGCCACTGATTACCGCTGAGTGGGCGGTAGAAGTTTTCCAAACAGCCAAACGCGCCGGATTCAAAACAGCTTTCATCTCAAACGGTAACGCAACTTCACAGGTCCTCGATTACCTGCGCCCATGGACCGACTGTTACAAAATCGATTTGAAGTCGATGAATGACAAGAACTACCGGCAGCTGGGCGGCGTGGTCGATAATATTCTGGAAACTGTAAAGATGGTTTACGAACGAGGCTTTTGGGAAGAAATTGTCACTCTTGTAATCCCCGGCTTCAACGACTCACCAGATGAGTTGAAACGCGCTGCTGACTTTATCGCCTCTGTTTCGCCGGACATTCCCTGGCACGTCACTGCCTTCCATCAAGACTATCGGATGACGGACAATTCGAACACGACAGCCGAACAGTTAATCCATGCTTGCGAGATCGGACAAGAGGCTGGTCTCAGATACATCTACGCCGGCAACCTACCCGGTCGCGTCGGTCGGTGGGAAAACACATATTGTCCTGAGTGTGATGAACTACTGGTTGAGCGATATGGTTACATCATCCGTCAGGTAAAGGTGACAGCGTCAGGTCAATGTCCATCATGCTCGAGGAATATTCCAGGCTTTTGGACCTAACGAAAAAAGCAGATCCACCGATTCAACTCATTGCCAATTGCCGATTTCCGATTGGATCTTCTTCAACCGGGCTTGGCACATCAAGCGCCCGCACTCATTCGTATGCAAGCGAAGGGAAAATAAATCGGCAATTGGCAATCGGCAATGAGTTGAATCAGTGGATCTGCTTCGCTTAGCTACTTCGATTTCGCCGGAGACGGAGATGCCTTCGGCGGTGGCATTAGCGGCGTTCCCTGATGGAAGACAGCCAGCCACTTTCCGCTCCGATTCGCCCAGATTGTCGAATGATATTCGCGCTCCGGTGTCTGTCCGGGAAAACGCGCGACGTAAGTGACTAACGCGGCGTCACTATCAAAGCGCACCACTTTCCAATCACTCAACTCAGACTTAGAAAGATCGAATCCCTGTACGCCTTTAACAGAGCCCGCCTTGTCCATGATTCCGTTCGACTCCACTTCGATTGATTCAGGTGCGAGATATGAAGCGAACGCGTCGTAATTCTTTTTCTTGAGCGCGTCCCACACCAACTTTTCATTTGCCTCTGCGTCAGCTGATGTTGCTGCCGCGCTCGCTGACGGACTTGGGGCGGCTGTTTCCTTTTTGGGATGAGGGGGTGGCGGAGGTGGCTGTTTCGCGACTTCGGTTTCTTGATGGTAAATACCCAACCACTTTCCGTTTCGATTGACTAAACCAGTGCTTGCGTAGGCTGATTGCGGTGGGATCGGCTGTCCGTTAGCTGTTGCTTTGTACTGTACTTTGTACACAAGCACCGCCGCATCTTTATCGATCGGCAAGAACTTCCAGTCAGAAAACACAACATCGCTCGGAACAAAGCCGTTAATGTTTTTCATGGTGGCGGCTTTGTCAGACACCCCATCGCTGCCAATAGCGATCACTTGATCGTCCAGCATGTTTCCAAAAGTGGTGTAGTCTTTTTTCTCAAATAACCCCCAAACCTCCTTCTCCTTTGCTATCGCTTCAGCCTCAGTAAGAGGGACTGCGGCTTTAGTTGCAGTATTTGCGTTCGTAGCTTCGCGGTTGGTGGTGGTAGTTGGCGTAGTGCATGCAACTAGCATAGGCAAGGCAACAGCCAGTACCAGAAACTTCTTCATGGAAAGGCCTCCTGAACATCAATTTTGAGAACGTTTAGGGCGGCGTTCTATGCCAAAAGGCGTGAATAGTCAATAGCGGCTTGATGTCCGATACGCTTTAGAGCCTCTTGCAAAACTCAGGTCCGCTCATCTAAGAGGCCTTGAGAGGCTTCGCACCCACTCCGATCCACGAATTCACACGAACTGACACGAAGTAAGACCAAGAGTGCTTTTGTGTTTATTT
>DATBSH010000002.1:0-15924 GCA_036559885.1 Pyrinomonadaceae bacterium | reverse complement strand
CCCACAGTACAAGCTCAGAAAAATTTCAGGTCAGGAAGGGTGGTTTACCCCCGCTCAAGCTTCATTATCACTCAAGCTTCAGTCCCACCATTCAACGCAATGTCCGATATGCTTCAGCTTGTCGTCAACGTGCGCCAGATTCAAGCTGACAGAAACGCATCAACCAAATGTCCTATATGCTTAACTTTGTTGTGACGTGCCGCAGATTCAGCATCTTTCACAGAACTACATTATCGATCATTGAAGGGTGCGAAGAGCGGCATGAGTCTCTGAAAGAAGTTGAGTCTATGTAACCTCACGACAAGCTGAAGCATATCGGACATTGGGTTGAATGGTGGGACTGAAGCTTGAGTGATAATGAAGCTTGAGCGGGGGTAAACCACCCTTCCTGACCTGAAATTTTTCTGAGCTTGTACTGTGGGACTGAAGCTTGAGTGATAATGAATCTTGAGCGGGGGTAAACCACCCTTCCTAACCTGAAATTTTTCTAACGTTGGATCGTGGGACTGAAGCTTGAGTGATGATGATGGCGCGCGCTTGAGCGGTCATAGACAGTGCTTCCCACACCTGCAAATCTACTTCACTCTTCCCATCAACTTCTTAATGGTTGGCGTTAGCAGTCCGAGAATGACAGTCGCGACCAACAATCCAACAGATATCCCTCCGTAAAGTTTCACCAACTGGGACGGATTGTTTGATACAAAGAAGCCTGATAAATAGCCGGCGAGCTTACTGCCAAACGAAGCTGCCAGAAACCAAATGCCCATCATGATCCCCACCAGTTTCGGTGGAGATAGTTTTGTCACCGTACTGAGACCGACGGGACTCAGACACATCTCACCGCATACCTCGAGGAAGTAGAGAAAGACCAACCATAGCGGACTAATCCTTCCCGACGCCGTAAGCATGCATGCTGGCACCAGGAGAAGATAGGCGAGTCCGATGAACAGCAGTCCGAGAGTAAACTTCGCGGGACTCGAAGGTTGCCGATCTTTCAGACGTACCCAGAGCACCGAGAAGATTGGCGCCAGCATGATGACGAATAATGGCGTCAGACTTTGCAGGTAACTCGGTGGAAATCGAAGACCGAACACTTCAGTGCGTACAAGGTCGCGGGCAAATAGATTCAAGCTGGCACCCTTTTGTTCATACGCACCCCAAAACAGGATTGTGAAAGCGAAGAAAATCACGATCGCCGCAATGCGTTTCCAATCATCCCTGGTCAGCGGTTCATTCGTTCGCGTCTTATCGCCCTCAACGCGTTGCTTTCGACTGTTACCAACACGCGCAAGCGTGCGACGGTTTAGCATGTAGACGATCAAACCAAGAACCATTCCGATACCTGCGGCCGCAAATCCAAAGTGCCAACTCTGTGTCGGCTCGAATCCAAACTTCACTATCAGACCCTTGAAGCTTTCGCCTTGAGCTAAGTAGCCACAAACCAGTGGAGCGGCTAATGCTCCAATGTTGATGCTCATATAAAACAATGAGAACCCGCTATCACGCCTTGGATCATTTTCGCGATACAAGGCTCCAACCATCGCGCTGATGTTTGGTTTCAGTAATCCTGTACCGATCGCGATGAAAGTCATTCCCATGTAGAAGAAGGTCGTAGAGTGAAAGACCATCGAGAAGTGGCCTAAGGCGATGACTATTCCCCCAAGAAAAACCGCCAGTCGTGCACCAAACAGGTAATCGGCAGCAAGGCCGCCCGGAAGAGCTGTGAGATAGACGGCCATGGTATAGGTTCCATAGATCGATGCAGCATCCTTTACTCCGAAACCCAATCCTCCTTGAGCGGGCGCCGCCGTCATGTAGAGGATAAGGATGGCGCGCATCCCGTAATAACTGAAACGTTCCCACAGCTCTGTAAAAAAGAGTGGTCCAAGGCCTTTGGGATGGCCAGCAAAACCAGACGACTCTGAAACGGGTGCTGCATCCAGGTCGGTGGGCGACGGCATTTCCTTCATATTCAGTGTTCGGACTGGTGGTGAATGTGGGATCTGAAAGCGCGCGCATTATGAGAGACGCGCCGGGAAAGAGCAAAGGTTAAATCAAGGATGAAGGATGAGGGATGAAGGATGAAGACAAGGCACCGGATCACTGACGATTTAAGAACCGCTAAGGCAAAAAGATGGGATGAAAGCTAACTCATCCTTCATCCCTCATCCTTCATCCCTAACATAGCCCCTACAGGAGCAAGGATTCTCGAAAAGCCCCCCACTTTTCAA
Source organism: Pyrinomonadaceae bacterium (assembly GCA_036559885.1). Lineage (GTDB taxonomy): Bacteria > Acidobacteriota > Blastocatellia > Pyrinomonadales > Pyrinomonadaceae > PSRF01. Next base: position 13,693 of record DATBSH010000002.1, on the reverse strand, counting down.
ACCCTTGCTCCCCCCGCTTGCCACCGCGCCTTAAGCATTATGTGCCGGACGACCAAAGTAGAAGCTTCCCTGCATCTTCCAATTTCCCAGGTCAAATCGACGCTGTGCACCGCAATTGAGGCAAACGCGGTACGCATGTCCCTGATGGGAAAATGGGCGGCTCATTTCACGGTGCCAGCAACCAAACACTCTCGACACCCAGCTGCTGATCTTGTCGGAAACCTCGAAGGTCTTCATCTGCCCTAAATCCGCTGTTGGCATCGCTAACTGGCCTGTATGCATAATTTCACCTCTTTCTCGTCCTTCCGTAACGCCTCCCAAACTAGTAACGCGCAAAGAAATCTAGAATAGGACCACGGTGGAGGATATTTTTTGAACAACGGCCGACCTGAAGTCGGTGGTCTCCCTCCGTGCGGGTTTGTGCCTCTTTCGTAGGCTGAAATTGAACGACCACCGACGTAAAGTATGGTCTCCCGCGCTCGGCAATTACGCGACACACGATTTCTGTCTTATACTTCGCATTGTTCAAGATCTGACGAGCTGGAACCACGGAACATTCTTCGTGTCTTCAAGAGCAGCAGATAACGTCACACAGTTACTTATCGAGCTATCGAACGGCGATCGAGCCGCTGTTGATCTTTTGCTGCCCGTCATCTACGATGAACTTCGAAAACTTGCGTCAAACTACCTCCGTCGTGAACGTCCCGACCACACTTTGCAACCGACGGCCCTGGTGCACGAGGCGTATTTGCGACTCGTGGATCAGACAAGGGTAAACTGGCAAAACCGCGCGCACTTTTTTGGCGTCGCAGCCCAGATCATGCGTCGACTGCTGGTGGATCATGCCCGCAAGTACAACGCCGAAAAGCGCGGACACGATTATCAAAAGCTCTCCCTGGACGAGAACATCGATCGAGCTGTTGAGCGCAGCTCAGACTTGGTCGCACTTGATGAAGCGCTCAAGAGATTAGCTGAATTTGACCCGCAAAAGGCCAGGATGGTTGAACTGCGTTACTTCGGTGGCCTCTCCATCGAAGAGACAGCTGACGTACTGGGCGTAACGCCAACAACGATCAAACGTCACTGGCGATTTGCTAAAGCGTGGCTGTACGGCGAAATGCAGAATAAGTGAGTTCTCACGACAGCTGCCGACCGTTCATCAATTAACATCGCGTTATAAGCTTCAGCAACATAATGACCCCCGAACGCTGGCAACAAGTTGAGGAAATCTTCCAGTCGGCGCTCGACCTCCAGCCGGAGGCGCGAGCCGAGTTTCTTAACGAAGCTTGTGCAGCAGATCTGTCTCTAAAGGATCACGTCGAAGCATTACTAGGGCAGCACGACAGTGCAGGCGCCTTATTAGAACAACCAATCTACGGAATCACGGAGATGAACGCGATTAAGTCGTTGCTAGATGAAGAGGATCCGTTGATTGGCAAAAGGCTCGGTACTTACCGGATTGAACGAGAGATTGGTCGCGGCGGAATGGGTGCCGTGTATGAAGCCTCGCGCGCCGACAACGAATTTCACAAACGAGCTGCGATAAAGCTGGTGAAGCGCGGAATGGATACCGACTTCATCCTGCGTCGATTCCGGAAAGAACGCCAGATACTTGCAGGGCTCGATCATCCTCACATCGCAGGACTGCTGGATGGCGGCACCACGGATGATGGCTTGCCTTACTTCGTGATGGAATTTATCGAAGGCGAGCCGTTGTACACCTACTGCGATATCAATCAACTCAACCTTTCTGAACGACTGAAACTGTTTCGCTCTATTTGCGACGCCGTTCACTACGCGCATCAAAAGCAGGTCGTGCACCGGGATATCAAACCGTCAAATGTTCTAGTTACATCCCAAGGTGTGCCCAAACTGCTCGACTTTGGCATTGCCAAGCTGCTTAATCCTGATCTCGCGGGCGACATTACTCACGACCCGACAGCAACCGCGATGCGTTTGATGACGCCTGAATATGCGTCTCCAGAACAAGTGCAGGGCGCGACAACGACTCCGAGCACAGATGTCTACTCTCTCGGTGTGTTGCTTTATGAACTTCTGACCGGACACAGACCTTATCGTTTGGTGAATCGAGCGCCACATGAAATCGCCCGAGTAATTTGTGAGGAAGAACCAACACCGCCGAGCATAATCATCACGCGGCCGGCCGATCTGCTGCCGAACGTCTATACAGGTGACGACGAAGCGACAACTCTTCGAAAGGTTTACTCCGCGCGACGCTCGACACTTGATGCACTCCGCCGGCAGTTGTCGGGAGATCTCGACACGATCGTAATGCGCGCACTTCGGAAGGAGCCGGAATGGCGCTACCAAACGGCTGCCCAGTTGCGAGACGACATCACCGCCTATCTCGAAGGCACTCCGGTTTCCGACATGCCGGAGTCGCCAATAACCGGTTCAAGGCCACACGAGCGTCCGATCTCTGAGAATGCATTAGCGGTTCTTCCATTTAAGGTGATGGATGTCGTTCCTGGTGATTCGAATCCTGATTATCTCGGCACTGGGCTCGCAGACGCACTGATAACGCGTTTGAGCGCGATTCGCAGTTTTGCTGTTCGACCGACAAGCAGTGTTTTGCGCTACGGAGCCGACGCTGATCCGATTGTCGCCGCACGTGAACTTGATGTCACTTATGTCCTGGATGGACGGGTGCGACGCGTTGGCGATCGAATAAGGATCACAATTCAATTACTGAATGTTCGGGATCAAACGTCAGTGTGGGCTGGACAGTTCGACGAGCGATTCACCGACGTTCTAGCACTCGAAGATGTAATTTCCTCGAGCGTAGCCCAGGCCATCGTCCCTCATCTCAGCGCCGACGAACAGTCGCGGCTGGTGAAGCGTGGAACAAATGATCCGCAGGCGCACGAAGCGTATTTGCGCGGACGGTTTTTCTGGAGCACGTTTACGGAAGATGGATTCGCGAAAGCTATCGTGTGTTATCACCAGGCAATTGCGCTCGATCCAAATTATGCGGTCGCGTATGCGGGAGTTGCCGAGTATTACAACTGGCTTGGTATCTTCGGCGTACTTCCCTTCTCAGAATGCTCCGCAGCTGCCTATGAAGCCGCGGCCACATCTGTGGCTATTGATCCTTCATTGGCGGAAGCACACAGTGCGTTCGGTCAGGCAATCCTTTCTCGAGATTTCGAATGGACGCGTGGAGAGCGACAACTTCTCCGTGCAATTGAAATCGATCCGAATTATGCGTCGGCACGAATTTGGTACGGCTTTCAGCTTGCGATGGAAGGTCGATTCGAAGAGTCTTTGCGTGAGGTTCGAACTGCACGTGATTTGGACCCACTGTCAGTGATTTCACGTTTCAGCGTCGTCTGGTGCTCCTATAACGCTCGCCTTTACGATGAAGTCGTCACGCTTTGCGCCAAGACTCTCGAGAAAGAACCTCACAATACAATGATGCGTTACGGGCTAAGCTACGCGCTCAGCCGTTTAGGACGTCACGAGGAAGCGATCGCGAATGCCGCGGCTTCTGTGGAAAGCATGGGAAAGGCTTCGCACACGATGGGCCGTCTGGGCGCTGCCTATGCCGATGCAGGTGACTTCGCTGCAGCCGAAGCAGTGTTGAAGGAGATGGATGAGCTGTCGGAGCACCGACCGATTTCGCCTTACCATCGCGCCTCGATTAAATGTGCCCTCGGAAAAACTGAGGAGGCGCTCGACCTTCTGGAACATGCGCTCAAAACGAAGGACGCATGGGTGCTTTGGATTGGTGTGGATCCAGGCCTTGACCGGCTACATGGTCACCCGCGCTTTAATGAACTGCTGCACAAGCTAAATCACCGGCTTGCTTCGCTGCCCGCCGTGGCGCCGCAGTTGGATGTTGATCAAGAGTCGGTGGCAGTGCTTCCTTTCCGTGTGCTTTCAGTACCTGGTGAGAACACTGGAGATGAATATCTAGGCGTGGGTCTGACCGACGCACTCATCACAAGATTATCGAACGTCCAACGACTAATCGTCCGACCGACAAGCAGCGTTCTACGTTATCGAAGCACGGGAGTAGATCCCCTTCTGGCCGGACGTGATTTGGGTGTCGACTATGTCGTCGACGGAAGTTTGCGGCGATTAGGGAATCGGTTGCGGGTTACCGCACAACTCTTATCAGTAACGGAAGGAGCCACGCGCTGGGCCGAACAGTTCGATGAAGAGTCAACAGACGTGCTCCAGATCGAAGACTCCATTTCAGAAAAGGTGGCAGCCGCCGTACTGCCACAACTAACTGGCGATGAACAACGACAATTGTCGAAACGTGGCACCGACGTGTCCGAGGCGTTTGAGGCTTACCTGCGAGGCCGGTACTACTGGAATTCATACACCGAAGCGGGATTGGCAAAGGCGCTCGATTGTTACAAGCACGCCATTGAATTGGATCCCGAATACGCTCTCGCATACACCGGCATCGCAGACTATTACAACTGGCTCGGGGTCTTTGGCATAAAGCCGTTTGTTGAATGTTCCGCTGCCGCGAAAGAAGCAGCTGCAAAAGCCGTCGCTCTGGATTCAACTTCAGCGGAAGCTTACAGCGCTTTGGGATTCGCAACCGTTTGCCACGACTTTGACTGGTCTGTCGCCGAAGGCCAACACAGACGCGCCATTGAGATCAATCCGAACTATGCCACGGCGCATCACTGGTACGCTTTTCACTTGTTGATGGAAGGTCGTTTCGATGAAGCACTCGGCGAGATGTTGCGAGCACGCGAACTCGATCCGTTGTCACCGAGTATCATTCAGGCGTTAGGTTGGTGCTATTACCAGACGCGCCGGTTCAACGAATCGATCGCGACATATCAAAGCATGCTCGAAGCAGCACCCGATTTTTCCTACGGTCTTAGTACTTTCTCCTGGACATTGCGACATGCTGGAGATCGTGAAGAGGCCGTGAGAGTCGCGGAAAAAGGACTCAAGCTCTCGAGCGGCGGCCAGTTCTTTGTTGCGCTGCTCGGTGCGGCGTATGCGGCTGCCGGACGCGAACAAGATGCGCGAGCAGCATTGAATCGCTTGGCCCAAATGTCAGAGCACAGCTACGTTTCTCCTTATCATCGTGCGCTAATCCACCTGCATCTTGGTGAACGCGACGAGGCACTTAAGCTGCTGCGTGAGGCATTCGAGATTAGGGATGCGTGGGTAGTTTGGTTAGGAGTTGAACCACAACTCGATCCATTGCGTGGTGATCCTGAATTCGAAGAACTGCTTCGCTTGACCAGAAATCCCGCAGTTGATCGCAAACGAGTTGTGGCTGCGGCAGCTGTGGGCAGCAGCACAGCGGTTCCAGTCAGTCACGAAACGCCAGTGACCTCTCCAATTCCTGAGCCTGCTCCTGAAACCCAATCCGGAGAGAACGAAGAAGCGCGCCAACTTTACACGGCGGGCCGCTATTACGCGACGCGACGGACAGCGGAAGGTTTGCGACAGGCTATCGAACGTTTCGAACGCGCGATCGAATTGGATCCACAGTACGCGATAGCCCTTGCGGAACTCGCCGATTGTTATTCGCTGCTCAATTGGTACATCGAGCCACCGCCGCCTGAAGCATGGGAACGAGCTAAAGAAGCTGCGATTCGGGCTGTGAACGCGGATCCGGAACTTGCGGAGGCACGCGCTGCGCTCGGTTTCGTAAAACTTCACTTCGATCGCGATTGGTACGCGGCAGAGGGTGAATTACGCAAGGCGATCATGTTGAAGCCGAGCAACCAGGTCGCTCACCGTTGGTATGCCTACAGTTTGTCTGCAATGGGCCGACACGAGGAGGCTTACACCGAAATGGAGCGTGGCCGGCAGATATCGCCGCAGTCGCCGGTAATCGCGACCGGAGTTGCGAATGTGCTGTTCCTGGCTGGTCGTTTTGATGATGCGATAGCTGCCGCAAGGAAAGCGCTTGAACTCGATTCCGGCGCAGTCGCTGCTTACACAGTTTTACGCTGGTCGTATGAGCAAAAAGCCATGCACCAGGAAGCCCTTGCGACTTACGAACAGGAAAGAAGTTTTGCCGGTGATACGCCAACTACACACGCTAAACGAGCTCATGTGCTGGCTGCACTTGGCAGGCATGACGAGGCCCGCCCAATCCTCGAACAGATCATCGCCAAACGAAATGACGAATGGGTGACGGCATATGAAATCGCGATCACTTATTCGTGGCTGGGAGAACTCGATAAAGGTTTTGAATGGTTGGCTCAGGCTGAACGCGAGCACGCTGTTGGCTTCACGTTCGCTCGCGTGGATCCTAACCTCAAGAACTTGAGATCAGATCGTCGGTTCGCTGATTTGCTGCGTGAGACGGATAAGACTATGCCCTAATGTCCGATACGCTTTAGAGGCTCTTTAGCTTGTCGGATTCCTCCCAATATTCAAGCGCCCAGATCTTCACTACCATTCCGTAAATGCTTCTATTTTAATCTTCGGCACATAGGCATATATTTCTGCCGCCCGCAGTGACTCATCAAGAAACCACGCCTGTGCCTCGTGACTGATCGACGCGAGCCACACCTTGTTTTCCGAAGTATAGAAAGCCAAATCCTCAGGAAGCTTTGGCTGTCGCCAGGCGTACAGTGCACCGGGCGCATGCAGCAATTTCACTGACTCATCTGCAACCTTATAGCGACGTACGAGAGCTTCGTGTCCGATCAACTTCGTTCCCGGCCATTCGTTCGTCTTTTTATTTGAGAGAAGAAACGGCTTGAGCGCATGTTTAATGTCGTACGCCGACTGCTCAAACTTAAACTGATCTCTCCAAACTAAAGAAAATGACGTACACCGAGAGGCTGTGAAATTCAGCAGATCAATGTAGGTTTGTCCTCGCGGTTCAGCCACTATGTCGAATGTGGGTTTCATATCAGAGACGATCAGTGAGCACACTCCGTCACTGAATCTCACGAAGCGGCCCTCATTCCATTGCCGCCGCGAGCGTTTGTTATGTGGGGCGCAAATCGTTAATGGCTGCGATGTGTTCCTGGGCCTCGCTACTGAACTGTTTTAGTTCTTCTTCAGTAACCAGGTCCTCATCAATCATGTTAGCCAGCAGAACGAAAGCGGTGGAGCGTCGTCGATCGTCAAAAGCCAACGCGAGAGTCTTATCACGATTCCGAATCAACCTGTACACCTTCCGATAACAGTCGTGGTAGTCGCCCTCACACTCTGCCGCCGCTCGTACCTCCTCGAGCACTCGCTGGCAATATCGCTCCAAAGCAATGCTATGAAGACGACGAAAGATTTTCCAATCAGATTCTTTGATTTCCATGGCCCGACAATTAAACCACGTAGGGCATAACGCTGCGCTTCAGACGGCTCGCCCACCCAACTACGATTAAAGCCAACTCACCGGCGAGTCCGCTGCCAGCGCTTGTTCAGGGGCGCACGAGTCAAACTACTTTACATCTTATATGGCCCGCTCCATCAGGATGTCCGTCTGTAGATCCGAGCCCAACTGAAACGCATGCTCGCCGACTGCACGAAAATTCCACTTTCGGTAGAAGGCCTGTGCCCGCGCGTTCCGCTGCCACACTCCCAGCCATATGGTTTCGTACCCGGCTTGCTGCGCCTCATCTACGCACGCACTCATCAATGCCTCCCCGACACCACGACCGAGCCATTCCCGAGACACATACAAGCGCACTAACTCTACCGGTTTAGCGCCTTCGATTTCTTCTGCCGGCTTACCGGCATGAAGCAGGGCGTAACCTGCCGCAACTCCGCCGACTTCCGCAATCAAAAAGGTCGCGCCAGGGTTGGCTAATTCGTTCGTCTGCTGCGCAAGGTTGAAGGACGAAGCAAGGTAGGCGGCCATATCTTCGGGCGTGTTATTAGCGGCGAACGTCTCAGAAAAGGTGCGCGCACCCAACTCGGCGAGCAAACCGGCGTCCTCAGGGTTAGCGCGGCGGATCGTCACAGCGGGGTCTTGTCTCATACTCATTTTCCCTGGCAACAATGAAGCCGCCGAGCGTTTCGCTTGAGCGGCTCGCCCACGCAAATTAACCAAGAGGCCCGCTCATGACGAGTCCGCTGCAAGCGCTTGTTCTGCGCGGCGGTGAATTTACCACGCTTACTTGAACCTTTAAGTCTGACGCGCATTCTGAGGTTGACGCCTTAGACTCAGCACCAAAGCCATAATTCCCAACGCTAGCCCAGCTCCTTTAATCACCGCCACCCACACCGAAGCGATAGGAGCAGGGTCACTTATGCCCAGTCGGATGCGGTGCACCTGCTCGAAAAAGCTGCCATAAGCCATACCGCACATGAAGGCCCAAGCTGCCGCCAGGAACCGCTGGCCGCTACGAACGTCTTTGCCAACGCGCCATGCACCATAGAGCAAGAAGGCCCCCAAGATATAATCATCGAACAAGGCCGGCGGATTCTCCCGCCATGTACTCCACCGGCGGACAGTTTCCGCAAGCGGAGTAAGGATGCCGATAGCAATGGCGAGATAGCGGCTAAGCGAAATTGTCATAGTCTCTTTTCATCAACGCCCGTTTGAGTTATTTAGAGCGCCGAATGCTGCGCTTGCGCGGCTCGCCCACGCAACTACCAATAAAGGCTACTCAGCGGCGAGTCCGCTCCAAGCGCTCGTTGGATGACATTGCTCAGGGTCATCTCAACGCGCACTCCGCTAGGAGTGCGATGTTTATAGCATCGGCCCAGTTAACTTTCTCGCACTCCTTTAGGAGTGCCATGTTATCAACTGTTCCCACTAATCGTAGAACTCGAAAACATATTCCTCTTGAAACTCGATCTCGAACTTTCGCAATAGTGTCAGATACTCGTCCCTGAACGATCTACGCCGGTGGTGCCTTTCCTGATTCATTATGTAACGAATTTTGAGGTAGCTTCTTTCTGCTCGTACGTGCGTGAGGGATTGTAGATCTTGGCCGGATGATATCAGATCATTGACCTGCGCTGCGGCCAGGCATGACATGGCACTCCTAAAGGAGTGCAGGATGTGGTAGCGGTCGCGGGCTATAAACATGGCACCCCTGACGGGGTGCTGCCGTTCTAGAGCTGGCGTGCGTGCTTTCGACGGCTCGCCCACGCAACTACGAATAAAAGCTACTCACCGCGAGTCCGCTGCAAGCCCTTGTTATGCGGCATTTGTTGCCGAGCCTACTGATAGACGCGACCTTCGTGTTTGATCCATCCCGCGGTGTGCTGACGATTTGGGTCGCGATGTGTCCAGTGAATCGTTCCGCCTTTTGCGTTCCACTCATATTCGCCGAAAAATGATACTTCGTCGCCAACCTCGAGCGAGTTAATTCGCGGGGCCAGGTCAATGTTGTGGGAGATCAAGAGTGTCTGGCCCGTCTTGAGCTCAACGATAAATCGTTGATGCCGACTCCCCTCGTTATCGTCCGATAGTAGCCGAGTGACTGTCCCCGTTCCCTCGACCTGAAGATTGCTCTCGCGCTGATCGAACGCACGAGCCAACCGTTGGTCACTTTCGCTAACGGTGCCCTTAGTATTGATTGTGGGCGCCGAAGTATTGATCGTGGGCGCCGACGTGCACGCGCCGAACGCGGTGAGAAAAAGAACCACGGCGAGTGAGTGCAGGAAATGAGTTTTTGACACTTTCTTCAGTTCACTCAAGAGCTCTTCGAGCGCTAGATACGAATCACATACTCTCAACTGTCTCTGAAAAGGAGCCATAACTTCCCATGTACCATTCAACGCCGCTATCAAGCGCCACCGCAAGGCCAAACATCTGACTGTTCTCGTCATAAACAATGCGATATGAAGAATCCTCCTGGCCGGTGTGGTCAGTGACAAGCCAAAGATCTTTGAATGTATTTCCATTTGCATCTGTAGAGAATCGGACAGGCCGCGGCTCGATCAAATGAGCGCGAACCCAATCATGCAAATGCGGCGCCAATGACGTTAAGCCTTCGGCAACCTTGGTTGTGATTTGGTCTGGGACTCGATGGCCCTGGCTCATATGTAGTCATCTTTAATACCGCGAGCGTCTAACGTTGCGGCGATGCGATCGTATTCTTTTTGGATGGCGTGTTCAGGAAGCGGGGATTTCACTCGTAGTAATGAGATTGTTCTGAAGATAAACCACATTGCTTTGCTTCCAGAACGGAAAAAGAAACAATCCCGTCTCGCTACCTTCGACCCATTGCCCATTATCTTTTGACTCAACGATCCATCGATAGGCGAACCCGCCGCGTCGATATTCTTTCAACCGACATTCGTCAGAAAGGCCGAAGGCAAAACAATTCAGCGCTTCGTCTACGTCTTTAAAATCTTCGTGCCACCCATTGAAAAATACAATGTATCGGTCATGTGCCACTTCAAATACGACGGTGAACCCATCATCTGATGTTGGTAATACGGTGATTGATGAACTGCCGGTTTTGTATCTCACATTGGGATACTTGCCTAGTCTGGTCTTTATTTCTTCGATTGGGTCCATCTCATAACTACTTGTTCGGCGGCCGGATTAATGGCACGTGCTGGTTACACTATCCGAAGACACTTCCTTCCAAGAAGCCTTAACTCGTTTTAATTCCGATTCGGTTCCACAGAAAAACAATTGCGGCGCCGATCATAGTTCCAGCCCCATCAGGAATCAGATCGCGTGTGCGACAATGGTGGGTACCACTGACACCTTCAGCGAGTTCCACGAGTATTCCCACCGCAACACAAGCCGCGGCAGCCCACACAAACCCAGACCAATGCGACATGTTAAATTGCGCGCTTGTCATGATGAAGAACAATACGAACAGCACAATATGAGCGTAATTGCGTAAGGAATAGACTGCCAACGCCATGTTAGGCAGACCTTCGCACGGCTGCGGATGCAAGTGAAACCCAACGCTAGCTGGAAAGTAGACTATGCCGAGCACTACGAAAGTGATGTATACCCATCGTGTGCCGCGCGCGGCAAGAACGCCCAGCACCAGGAATCCGATATATACGAGTAGCTTCATGCCCGCCAGCATGGGGCTTGCGAAGAATATAAAGAACGTGGATAACCAAGCGCCTTTTGTAAAAATGAAGCACCGAACGCTGCGCTTGAGCGCGCCCACGCAACTACGAGTAAAGGCTACTCACCGGCGAGTCCGCTCCAAGCGCTTGTTAGGCGGCACTGACTATAGCGATTATGGCTGAAGAATTTTTTCCTCACTACCCTTCGGTTGGGTTATAAGAGTAACCACCACCCAACAGAGCGCCCCTATCGACATTAAGAACACTCCGATGTCTAACCAGTTCCCGTCCTTTAAATAAAGTGTATGAGACATTTCTTTTGTTGATTCGATATCTCCAAATGCCTCCGTCAGTTGAAAGGAATGCCTCCACCACTGAAGGTATAACCCGATCAACAACAACAGTCCCAGGGTTGACAGTAGACGGCCGCCAAACTTCCGCGAGCGAACCCCTATGAAACTGATCAGCAACGATGTCATAAGGACTAGCCTTATCGGAAGCATGGCATGTGAGATCGGTGTCCCACTTAGGGTGAAGTGATCCTCCGGCGACAAAGCGGCATAGAATTGATCGTAAACTTGGATATACCTGTAGACGGCCAATGATGAACTTAATGCGGAGGCAACGAAGACTATCAGCAAAAAAACTTCTAACGCACTGAGTCGCTGTCTGAGTAGGTGCATAGTCACTTTCGACGTGAAAAGGTTCTTCCTTCACACGTAAGGTTCTTTCTTAGATACCAAGCCCCCATAGAATGTTCCGCCTAGCGCTGCGCTTGAGCGGCTCGCCCACGCAACTACGGATAAAGGTCACTCGCCGGCAAGTCCGCTCCAAGCGCTCGTTGGATGGCGGCGATGAACATAAAGCTCAACTCACTTAACCGTTCGAGGGATAAGAAAGTCGAATCGATTTCAGCACCGAAGTATGGCCCATCACCTTCCGCATCCCTCTGTGGCTCATCGAATTCTACCCAATAGAATCGCAGAGGCCCTTCGGCCAAGTCTCGCGCATGACAGCGATGCTATTCGCGGTCGGCTGCATGGCGTTGTTCGGCAGCGTGGCAAAGGAAGTGAAGGGCTCCGGCCTTCTCGCCAGCAGAAAGAGCGGATCGCGTGTATGGCCGACGCTGCCCCCGAAAGCGAATGAATTTGTCTCTCAATCAACTCCCTTCGCCCATAAGCCGATGGCAAGTATCGTGGGGATGAGAGCAAGCCCGAGCCACACTTTTGGGTCTTTCAAGGGATTTTCGTTGGGAGTTTTCACCTGCCTCGCCTGCGCGTAGCTGATGGTGGTGACGCCGCCCGTTTTTTTGTCAGTGACGGCAAAGTGATCTGCGCCTACTTCACTGATATAGCCCTTCACCCGGTTGCCGTCCTTTAGTTTGACTTCGACACGAGCTTTGGGCCCGCTTCCAATCTTCACGATCTTGCCCCTGATCTTTTGAGCAAGCTCCTGCTCGTTTCGCGCCTGCGCGCTGGCGGCGAGGGACGCGGCGCAGGTCGAACTGACCAAAAGACACGTCGTTGCGAGGCAGAGCATTCTCTTGAGCACAGGTCTTCCTCCTGACGAAGTTTGAAAACTGACCTATGAACAAGCAACCGGCAAGCCGTCATGAAAGGTGCGCAAACGAAGCAACCGGTTTGGTGAATGCCCATGAGGAAGATGCACCTGAAATAGTATTATTGCGGCCCACAAGCAAGTGCCGAACGTTGCGCTTCAGCGGCTCGCCCACGCGACTACGAATAAAGACTACTCGCCGGCGAGTCCGCTGCAAGCGCTTGTTGGATGAGTCGTTCATTGAGACCACTCGTCTGGATAAGGGCTCAGGTCCCATTCCAGATCAGTTGTGTACTCGCCCCAATTCATGAACTGATAACGCGGTCATGGCTTCAAAGTGGCTCGCTGCTTCAACCGTCCAGATAAGTTCGGCGCGTGCGCTAAGCTCTTTTCTAGCTGCTTCGCCTCGCGGACCAGCGAGACAGAACGTATATTCTGACTATTGCTCGCCGCCAATATCTTTCCAAAGCTCATGCTTTAACTTGGTCATCACTCGAACCGCAGTTTAGCTTAGTAAGCATCCAACGTTTGAGTTGACGCGGCGGCGCTAATTCATTCAACCTTCGCCGGACCAATGATGATGCGAAACACGCTCTCCCGACTCGTCGGGACTCGCGTCCAACGATTTGTTAGGCGTCGCTCGTAGCTCAAGGTCTTTCAAGCACCACTGTCTTGTTCAGGTAATCAAACGTCACAACAAAATCGCTTGGCGTAGAAAGAGATCGAGCGTGACACGCTCTGGACGAAAATCATTGGAACTAGTGAATTCAGGGTCGTCACAATCGTGCTCCCTCGAAATAAATATAGCCGCCCAACGCCTGAGTTGACGCGGCGGCGCGAATTCATTCATCGTTCATCATTCCGCGTTCATCGTTGCATTCACGCTCCCGCCGCTCGCGTCCAACGATTTGTTCGGCGGCTCTTCACGCTCCGCTCAAGGCACAGCTCCAAGCTTCTTCAGCATCGAGACGGCATTCGTGTTGTTCGGGTTGAGCGCCAGCGACTTGCGGTAATTCCTGATGGCCGCTTCACGGTCGCCTTGCGACATGTAGCCTTCGGCCAAACTGTCGTATGTGTTAAAGCCGTTCGGGTACATCTCGACGTTCAGCTTGAAAAGCGCAATCGCCTCTGGCACGTGTTGAGCCTGCAATTGCTGATAGCCAAGCGTGTTCAATGTAACTTCATT
>DATBSH010000001.1:0-3838 GCA_036559885.1 Pyrinomonadaceae bacterium | reverse complement strand
TTTTTAACCGCACGATTTAGTTCGTGATAGCGGGGCATTGGCGTGAGGTTATCAAGTGTGAGGTCAGTCATTTTCAGAGTCGGAAGAATACCCGTTATCAAAACGTCCGACCCGAGTTCCACCGCTGCCTGTCGCGCCTTTGCTACTACGTTCGACAATTCGGTGTGCATTAAATGAAAGCAACGACCAGTCAAATCGAGCGGGCTTAGATTGGCTTCAAGGTTGAACAAAGCCATTTCAGTCGTCAAACGCGAGTCGTTGGCGAGTGATAGAACGTCGAGAGCGGTCGGGGACGGGCGCAGACTGTGATCTACAAGAAACATCTCCTGTTCTGCGCCAATCCGTCGGACCCCGCTTTCAATGCGGCCATCCTCGAGCATGAAAGCCAGTGCACGAAGATCAGCCAAAAGCGCTTGAGTAAAGTCCCGCACCTTCTGCTCATCAAGCTCTTGTTCAACGTCGTGTTGTCCCATAGCAGTAGTTGTCCGCAAGGAAGCAACTTAGGGGCCGCCTTGTGGCGTTAGCCGATACGAGCGAGATTGTTAATGCGCTTGAGAAATTAGAATCAAGTTCGTTACCGCAAGGATTCGATCGTGGAACTTTCCGCACTGTCGATGGAAGGTGGGCCTTATCACGCAGTCAGGATCGGCGGATCAAAGACACCAGTCAGTTCAGAGGATGCGAGAAACGCAACTTCTCATTCTCCCCCGGCTTCAGCCTGGGGGTACGGTCCACGCGCGAACGACGAAACCGTTTCAAACGGTTTCTCCACTCACGTCAAATCTCAGCTCGGCCGTGAGGTAACCGAAAATCAATCAGGTAAACTTCTTCAGTTGCGTTTCGTTAAGTTAAACTAGGCGAGTTGCCTCAATCATGAAGGTTATCCCCGAAACATCCATTGCCCATTACCGGATGATCGAGCCGATCGGCGCCGGTGGCATGGGCGCTGTCTTCAAGGCCTACGACAAGAAGCTTCACCGCGTCGTCGCCTTGAAGCTCCTGCCCACCGAGTATCTTTCGCAACAGGATCGACGGCGACGTTTTATGCAGGAAGCAAGAGCCGCCTCCGCACTGAACCACCCGCACATACTGACTGTTTACGAAGTCGGTGAAGAAAATGGTAAGCCCTACATCGCGATGGAATACGTTGAGGGAGAGACGCTGCGCAAAAAGATCGAGGCTCGCACGCTCAACATAAAAGAGACTCTCAACATTGCGATTCAGATCTCAGATGGGCTGGCAAAAGCCCATGAACTCGGAATCATTCACCGTGACCTGAAGCCTGAGAATCTCATGATCAGTCGCGACGGTTACGCAAAGATCCTGGATTTCGGCCTGGCAAAACTAGTAGCGCAACGTGAACGTGCGCTCGCCGCCGACAGCGAACAGAAAACACTCATTCGCGTCCATACAGAATCCGGCACTCTTCTCGGTACCGTCAACTACATGTCGCCGGAGCAATTGTTGGGACAGCGAGTCGATCGGCGCTGCGATATTTTTTCCTTCGGCGTCGTGCTTTGCGAGATGATTTCCGGATCGTGTCCGTTCGTAAATGACAACCGGATCGACACGATGCACGCGATACTTCATCGACCACCAAAACTGCCAGAGGCTGACAACGGTGACGTTCCCGCCGGCATTCTGCCAATCCTGACGAAAGCACTCGCGAAGGTTCCAAAGGAGAGGTATCAAAGCGTCAGCGAGTTTGCTGCGGATCTACGCGCACTAAAACGAAATCTGGAACTCGGCATAACGCAACCGATTTCCACGAGCAGCCGGCTAATGTTAAGACGGACGTTGGTTTCGCGAACGCGCGGAATTGACTATGAGGCCGAGTTGAATGAAGCACAATTCAAGGCAGTGTTAACGACGGAAGGTCCCCTACTGATCGTCGCCGGAGCAGGAACCGGCAAAACAAGAACACTCGTCTATCGCGTCGCTCGATTAGTTGAGATAGGAGCCAAGCCTGAATCGGTTCTCCTCCTGACGTTCACTCGGCGAGCAGCTACCAGTATGTTGAGTCGCGCCGCATCTTTGGCTGATGCACGTTGTCAGCGAGTCTCTGGAGGCACGTTCCATTCTGTTGGTCATTCTGTTCTGCGCAAGTACGCCGAGCTTGCCGGTCTACAAAGAAACTTCACAGTGCTGGATCAGAGCGACACCGAAGATCTAATCGATCTGCTTCGCCGGCAGTTACGGCTTACCAAGGATCGTCATTTCCCACGGAAACGAACCATCGCTGCAATCTTCAGCATGATGGTCAATAAGGTCGTTACGCTGAAGCAGGTCCTGAACCAGGGCTACCCGCAGTTTGTCGATGAGCGCTCCGGTTTAGATCAGCTATACAAGTCGTTCGAGGAATTTAAACGCGCTCGACACATGTTGACATACGACGACTTGCTGGTCCGCTTTAAGGAAGCGTTGGAGGCTAGCGAACAACTCCGAATGGAGATCTCCGACCAGTATCGCTACATCATGGTTGATGAATATCAGGACACCAACAAGCTTCAGGCGCAAATAGTGAAGTTGTTAACCGCCAAGCAGGAAAACGTAGCGGTGGTCGGTGATGAATTCCAGTCGATCTATTCGTTTCGGGGAGCGAGCCATCGAAACATGCTGGAGTTTCCGAAGCTGTTTCCTGCGGCTCAAATCATTAAACTCGAAGAGAACTATCGCAGCACACAACCGATTCTGAATGTCGCCAACGCGATAATGGACGAAGTTAAAGAGAGTTATAAAAAACGGCTTTTCTCGCGCATTGAAGGACAGCAGCTACCGGTGGTGATTAGCGCAAACGATGAAAATGAGCAGTCGCGATACGTGGCTCAGAGTATCGCTGACTTGCGTGACAAAGGGGTTCCTTTAAGTGAGATAGCTGTTCTCTTTCGCTCAAGTTCCCACTCGTTCGATCTGGAAATTGAACTCGGCAAGCATGGCGTTCCTTTCCGAAAGTTCGGTGGCATCAGATTCGCCGAATCAGCTCACATCAAAGATGCGCTGGCTTTCCTCCGCGTCGTTGTAAAACCGTCCGATACACTTTCGTGGTTTCGCGCTCTGAAGCTGCTGGAAGGTGTCGGCGACGTAACTGTCTATCAGATATTGGAGTACCTCGGCGTTGAACAGAGAGAGTTCAGATCGGCGCGAACCAAAGAGGCGCTGTTCAAGAAACTTCATCGTTTTCCGGGGCGCGCCAGTTATAAAGCGCAACTAACAAGACTGGCTCGAGTGCTGACTGGCGTGCTTCAGAGTAAGACGCCCAACACGCAATTGTCGGCGGTGCTACGATTCTATCGACCATTACTCAAAACGAAGTACGACGATGCGCCGCGTCGCGCGCGTGATCTGGATCATCTGCAGACGATTGCAAAACGTTACAAGACTGCGGCGAAGTTGCTCGACGATGTCGCATTGGATCCATCGGACGCGACTGAAGCTACATCTCCACGTCGCGGCACTGGATTTGTAACGCTCTCGACAGTACATTCGGCCAAGGGTTTGGAGTGGGACAACTTGTTCGTGATTTGGATGACGGACGGCTGGTTTCCTTCAAATCGATTCCAGGATGAGTTTGACGATTTGGACGAAGAGCGTCGCTTGCTTTACGTTGCGACGACGCGAGCTCGTCGTCAGCTGCAGTTTGTTTATCCAGTGAATGTTTATGCTGGGCCCGATAGGGATTGGGTTCCGGCTATCTCACGTTTCCTCGAACCAATTCCTCCGACAGTTTTGCAGCAGGCATCTCTATTGCACGGCTAATAGGTCCTCCTGTGTTGATCACTTCGATACCACAATTCAAGCTGCGGTAAATTGCAGGTTGGGAAGGGTGGCTTGCCCCCGC